>DYEN01000062.1 GCA_020725705.1 Anaerolinea sp. | reverse complement strand
GAGCCGGATGTGCTCCAGGTGTGCGCGAGACTCTGCTCGCTGCCCACCAACTGCCCGTTGACAAACCACTGGTAGGTGGCCGTGCGCGTGTAGAGGAATTCGGTCGTGCCCTGATAGGTGATCGTCTCGTTCAAGAGCGGTACCAGGTTGCCCGTGTAGTCGCACGTCAGCCGGTCCGCGCCGCCCCGGTTGACGATCACCGTCCTGGTCGCGGTGCACGTCTGGCTGCCGACGGTAATCACCACTTGCACGACGTATTGGCTCTGTCCCACAGGCGCGATCACGGTGATGCTGCGCGTGTTGCCGCCGAAGGGCTGCCCGTCCACCGTCCAGGCGAACGAGGCGTCGTTGATCGACGCGCCCGTCAGCCGGGCGGTGAAGGTGCGCTCCTGGTAGGCGTTAGCACTGCTTGCCCCATCGATCGAGCAGGACAGCGTCTCGGTCGAGACCTGGATCGTCTTGGTCACCGTGCAGTCGCTGCCATCCGACAGCACGGCCGTGTAGGCCAGTGTGTAGCTGCCCGGCACGGTCCAGGTGATGCGGAAGCTTCCATCCGTGTCAACCGTCCCGCCGTGCAACGTCCACGACTGCGAGGTGATGGTGCGCGTGCCGAGGCCGGTCACCTGCGCGTTGTAGGTCACCGTCTGGTTCAAGAGCGGCGTCGTCGTGCCGCTGTAGTCGCACGCCAGGACCGCCTCGCGCACCGTGATCGTGGTCTGCGCCGCTTCGGATGTCCCGCCCGGCCCGGACACAATCAGCGAGACGATGTACGTGCCCACGGCGGTATAGGTGTGCGTCGGGTTTTCGGCGGTGCTGGTGCCACCGTCTCCGAAGTCCCAGGCGTAGCTGGTGATCTCGCCGGTGCTGCGGTTGGTGAATCTGACCACCTGGCCGACGGTGACATTTGTGCTGCTCACGTCAAACGCGGCCACCGGGGCCTGAACCCCGCTCACCACCGGGACGATGCGCGTGACACTTGAGGTGCTGGTATCGGTTCCGGTCACGACCAGCGTGACGGTATAGTTGCCGGTCGTGGCGTAAACATGGCACGGGTTCTGCTGGGTGCTGGTGCCGCCGTCGCCAAAATTCCACGCCCACGAGGCTACATTCCCCTCGCTGAGATCGGTAAAGCAGACCTCGATCCCGCCCGGCACGCTGCCGGTGATGCGGAACGAGAAATCGGCGTCAACTTCAGCGCCCGGCGGCAGCACGACCACCTGGCGGGTTGCCGCGCCGGCCCCACCGGGGCCGCTCACTTCCAGCCGGATGGTATATGTCCCGGGGCTGGTGTAGGTGTGCGTGTGCGGTCCCTGGCCTAAAACCGCCGCCGAGCCGTCGCCAAAGGTCCATCTCCAGGTGTCGATCGCACCCGTCGACGTATCGGTCACGGTCACCGTGAGCGGCGCCGGGCCTTGCTGCGGCACCACGGTGAAGCTAGGCTGCGGGCGCGTCCCCGGCGCGAAGACATTGATCACGCCGGTGGCGGTCGAGACTCCGGTCGCGCTGTCCCGCACCGTCAGCGTGATGGTGTAGGTGCCCACCGAACTGTAGGTGTGGGTGTGCGGACCCTGGCCGGTGACTTCCGCCGAGCCGTCGCCAAACGACCACGTCCAGCTGGCGACCGGGCCGAGGCTGGCGTCGGTGACCTGCACGGTCAGGGGCGCCGGGCCGCTGGTGGGGCTGGCGATGAACTGCGCGGTGAGCTGCTCGCCGCCGCCGGATTCCGTCACGGTGATCTGGCCGACGGCCGTCAGGGTGCCGAGCGGCCCGGTGCAGGTCAGCGTCACCGTGTACGTGCCGACCGCGGTGTAGGTGTAGGCCGGGTGCTGCACGGTGCTGGTCGCGCCAGACACACCGAAATTCCACAGGTACGAGGTCACATTCTCGCTGGTGTTGATGAAGTTGACCGTCAGCGGGATCGTGCTGCCCTGCGGGTCCATTTCGAACGCGCAGCGCATGACCTGAGTCTGCGACCCGGCAATCTCAACCGATCCGCTCGCGCTCGCGGTCGAGCCGTCTTCCAGCGTGATCACCAGCGTGACGGTGTAAATGCCGTCCGCCGCGTACTGGTGCGTCGGGTTCTGAGCGGTGCTGGTTCCGCCGTCGCCAAAACTCCACTGCCAGCCGGTGATCGGGATGCTGGCGACCGACGTGTCGGTGAACTGGACCGTGCGGTTCGCGCCGATCGTCGCGGTGAAGCCGGCGGTCACGCTGGTCTGCTGCTGGACCGCCAGCGGGGCAAACTCCATCGCCGCCATCAAACCCAGTGGCTCGCCTTCGGGTTCGTCCAGCGGCTCGTCATCCGGTTCATCCGTCGGCTCGCCGCCGGATTCATCGCCGGCCTCGTCGCCCGGCGCGTCCACCGTGTCGGCGGGTGTCGCGGGCGGGCTGAGCGCCGGGGTTGCCAGTGAGCGTGTCGCGGGTCTGGGCTTGTTACCGGGTACCGGCGTGGGAGCGTTCTCCAGCTCACCCGGCTCGCCGGTCGGATCCGGGCTGGCAGTCGGCTCGGGGCAGGCATCGTCCCCTTCGCCCGCATCCCCAGAATCGCCGACGCAACGCGTGTCGGTCTGAAGCGCGGATTCGCTGCTCTGGTCCTCAGTTGTGGATTCGTCCACCGGGGTGGGTGTGTCGGAGGCGGCGCTCAGCAGCCGGACCTGAACGCCAAACGCCAGCACAGCGACGAACATGATGGTGCTAACCGCGGCAACAATGGGCAGGACAGTGCGGTTCATACCTCTTGATCGCATAGTCTGAAAACTCCCTTGCGATAAACGCTCATAGCCGACGCGCTTCAGTTTGGTTTGGACGTCCCCCGCTGCGGGGATAGGCCGAGCGGTGACGGTTAATCAGGTGCAGCAGACCGCGCTTATTCCATGGGGACAAGCATGCGCAGGGCTGTGCTAATTGTACTATGATTTTTAGTATAACAGCCACGAATTAATTACGATATAAAAACTTGTTCAAATTTCGTTGAGAATGGACCCGCCGGCGCGAGAGACAAAAAAACAGGCACCCTGGGGCAAGAACACCCCAGAGCGCCCGCTCGATGCGGCGGAGCGCCATCCCGGCGCTGCGCGCCGGCTCACAGCCCGATGTACGCGTCCTGGGCTGTTGGATAGCTGTCGAAAAAGCGGTCGAACCCGATGATCGCGAACACGCGGGCCACCTTAGGCGACAGCGCCACCAGGCGCACATCCCCGCCGTGCCCTCGTGCGCGCGTCACCGCGTCGGCCAGCGTCCGCAGCCCGGCACTGTTAATATACTGCACCCTGGCCATATCCAGCACCAGCTTGTAGTGTCCGCCTTCCAGCAGCTCGTTCAGGGCGGCTTCCAGCTCGCCCGCCCCCAGGCTGTCCACCCGGCCGGCCAGCTCCAGCGTCACGATTCCCTCTTGCTCGCGGCGCACGATCTGCATTTGTCAACCTCCTGCCAGGCACTTGCGGCGCGTTGAAGCGATCCCCTAATCCTGCGCGCGGGCGACCAGGCGCTCGTCGATCTGATCGGCGGGCACCAACTGCCCATCGCGAACCTCTTCCACGCGCGGGATCTGCCCGGCGAGGTCGCGGTCATGCGTCACCATCACGATCGTCTTGCCCTGCGAAACCAGGTCTTCGAACAGGGCGAAGATCAGGCCCGCCGAGACCATGTCCAGGTTGCCGGTCGGCTCGTCGCCCACGATCACAGGCGGATCGTTGGCGAGCGCGCGGGCGATCGCGGCGCGCTGCTGTTGGCCGCCGGAGATCTGG
>DYEN01000061.1 GCA_020725705.1 Anaerolinea sp. | reverse complement strand
GTCTGCCAGGCCGAGCAGGGCGAGCGTCAGCAGCGGAACCAGCACGTAAGCGCGGATCTCGCGCGCATATGCCCACAACAAGGGCGACGCCGCGAACAGGATTCCCGCCAGGATCGCCGCCTCGCGCCCTGACCAGGCGCGCGCCAGGTAAATCGCCAGCGCGACGGTCACCAGGTCGATCAGCAGCGAGCCGTAGCGCAGGGCAAAGGCGGAGTCGCCCGCGCCGAGATAGAGCAGGTGCATCAGGCTGTAATAGACCGGCGGCGTGTTGTCGTCGGGTGTGTCGATCGGGTCGCGGATGGCCCGGATCGACCATGCTTCGTCGTGCCAGACGCTCGGACCGCCCAGGTCCCACAACCGCAGCCCAAATGCCGCGATCAGAACGGCGACCGCGAAGCTGAGGACAGCGCGTGATGGGTGCGAAGTAAGCATGGCGGCCATTAGCGAACCACACCCAGCCGCCGCAGTTCCATGAGCAGAAGCTGCTCCCAGGGCATGCTGGTCTCGACCATGACGAAATGGATGCCGCGCCGCACGCAGAAAGCCGCGATCTGGTTCTGCCACGCTTCAAACCGCTGGCGGTACAGATCCAAAATGCCCGGATCGATGGAGACCTCTTGCGGTGTGCCTGTTTCCACGTCGATCAGCCTCAGGTCGCCGCTGATCTGCGGCTTGACCTCGTCCGGCGACAGCACCTGGATGACCGCGATCTCGTGTCCGCGACCCTGGAGCGCGCGCAGGCCGTCTTCGAGGCCGTCCGGTACCATCAGATCGCTGAGCAGAACGACCAGGCCCGGCCGGGTTGCCCGCAGCGCGACTTCGCGCAGGGCCTCGTTCAGGTCAAGCTCGCCGCGCGTATAACCGTCTTCCAACCAGGCCAGCAGCTTAAGGGTCTGCCCGCGCCCGCGCAGCGGCCCCAAATGAGCGGTGCCGTCTCGCCGCAGCAGTTGGATCGCCACCCGATCGCCCGTGCCCAGTGCGATATAGGCCAGACCTGCCAGCACGCGCCGCGCGTAGACGAACTTGTGCTGTTCGCGGTTCCCGCTGCGTGGCCAGTCCATGCTGGCCGAGGCGTCGAGCAGCAGGTATACCGCCAGGTCTTCTTCATCTTCCAACAGTTTGATGAAGGGGCGGTCCAGGCGCGCGTAAATGTTCCAGTCGATGCGTCGCAGGTCGTCGCCACGTACGTAATTGCGATAGTCGGCGAACTCGATGCTTGTCCCGCGCCGTGATGAGCGCCGCTCGCCTTTGATCGCGCCCGCGCGGATCTTCTGGGCGACCAGCATCAGGCTGTCGAGCTTGCGCAGAGTGGTTTCATCAAAGAGTCGCTCGGCCATGCCCTACCGCCCTTCAGGACGTAATGTCCTGGCGCCTGAACAGCATCGTCGTCAGCCCGATCAGCCCGACGACCCACGCCGCGATGACCACCGCCGAGAAGCCGAAGCTGTCCGCCAGCTCAACCCGGTTTGAGGCGCCGTAGTCCAAGACGATCGGGTTGCCCGCGCCGGTGCGGATCCACGCATCCAGATTCAGCAGATTGTAGCCGGGTGTGAAGCGGTAAAGCTGCAGGATGCCGGGGAAGTCCAGGAAGAAAGCGATCACAATCAGGCCCACCGCCGACAGGTTTTCTGCGAAGGTTACGGCGTAGGCTACCAGCACGCCGCCGAGGATCGAGCGCGTCAGCATGGCGGCCAGCGCGGCGTAACCGGCGGCGATCAGGGTCGAGATGAAGCCCAGAACCGCCGAGCGCGTGTAGTCGCTCGCCGTGGTCCGGATCACGCTTGCGCTCAGTTCAGGCGGGTAGGGCGCGTCGGCGATGGCGCGCAGCAACCCCATGCCCAGCGTCAGCAGCACCGACATCAGCGCGAACGCGACGACGACAAACACACCCAGGGTGACGAACTTGTTGAGGATCAGCGGCACGCGCCGGTTGCGCGGGATGATACTTTTCCACGTTTGCCACTGGTATTCGCCGGCGAACATCACGGCGGTGAACCCGATCAGCAGCAGGCGCCCCAACGGATTGTTGAGAAAGCCCCACGTGCCGACAAGCTGCTCGGTCCACAACACGGTATCGCTGCGGAAGGCGGTGCGGGCCGGTTCAGAGAGCGCCAGAATCGCTGCCATGGCAAGCGTAAAGGCCACAGCGCCGACCGGAAAAATCCAGATTAGGCAACTCGTCAGCCAGCGATGCCCGGCTATTTTGGTCCATTCGGCGCGGAAAAGGTTAAGCATGAGGCGTCTCCGCTTCCACAACCGACAGGAAATACTCTTCCAGCGACTGCCGCTGGCTGGTCACCTGATACACATCGACGTTGTGCTGTACCAGCCGACGAACGATGGCCGGGATCTCATCGCGCGCAGCCTCGACGCTCAGCCAGGTGGTGTTGGTCGTCACATGCCACTGATCGCCTAGCGCAGCGCGGGCCGCGTCTAGCGGGCTGGCCTCGACGCGCAGCGAGGTCTTTGCTTCGAGCAGATCGCTCACCGCACCTTCGCGCACGATCACGCCGCGCTGGATGATCGCCACACGGTCGCAGATCTGTTCCACTTCGCTCAGCAGGTGGCTGGACAGGAAAATCGTCTTGCCCTGCTCGGTGGCCAGCCGACGGATGAACTCGCGGATCTCGTGCATTCCGCTCGGGTCTAGGCCGTTGGTCGGCTCGTCCAGAATGAGCAGATCGGGATCGCTCAGCAGCGCCGCGGCCAGCCCCAGCCGCTGTTTCATGCCGGTCGAATAGCCCTTGACGCGCTGGTTCGCGCGTTCCGCCAGCCCGACCTGCTCAAGCAGCGCGTCGATGCGCACCGGGTCGTAACGGTCCGCCGTGCGCGCGAACACTTCCAGGTTACGCCGCGCCGTCAGAAAGTTATAGAAGCTGGCCCCCTCAACAATCGCGCCGACGCGCCGCAGCACTTCGGGGTGCCGCTGAACATCCTTGCCGTAGACATAGGCGTGCCCGCTGGTCGGATGGAGCAGGCCGAGTAGCAAGCGGATCGTGGTCGTCTTCCCCGCACCGTTGGGGCCGAGGAAGCC
>DYEN01000060.1 GCA_020725705.1 Anaerolinea sp. | reverse complement strand
TCGCTTCCGCACGGCGCGAACCGCACGGTCCTTGTGGGCGCTGAGCATGGCGTTGATCGCCGCCTCGTTCATCTTTCGCACCTGGAACACGCCCGGCGTCATCGAGTCGCTGGGCGTCACGGGCTGGGATCTCTTCTTTGAGATCACCTGGTGGTCGGTGTTCATTCCAGCCGCCGCGCCAGCCTATGCCATCATGGGCTTGCTGATCGCCACGCGCAAGCCCTCGAACCCGATCGGCTGGCTGGCGTTGGCGCTCAGCATCCTCATCGCGCTGCAAGATATGGCGTGGCAATACAGCGTCCGGGCGGGTGCCGTGTCGCCGGGCGTGTGGCCCGGTGAGAGCATCGCGGTCTGGATGACGGGTTGGTTCGCGATCTTGATGTTCCCGCCGTTCCCGTTCACCCTGATCCTGCTGTACTTCCCCGCCGGGCAGCTCGTCTCGCCACGCTGGCGTTGGGTGGCCCGCTTGACCATCGCCAGCGTGCTGCTGGGAACGGCTATCGCCGTGGTCCAGCCCCCGGTGATGTTCGGCGGGCAAGAGGCCGCCATGGCGCAGCCGTGGGCGAGCCTGTCGTTGCGCCTGGCCGGGACCGGCTCAATCGCGAGCCTGTTGGGCGCAGCGCTCTCGGTCGCCCTGCGCTACCGCCGGGCGGAGACGCATGAGCGGCACCAGGTCAAGTGGCTGGCCTACGTCAGCATGATCACCGGCCTCTCGATGGCGCTGGGCATACTCGCCTGGTCGATCAACGGCATGTATTACATCGGCAGCGGCATCCTGAGCTTCGCCGTGCTGGGTATGACGGTCGGCATTCCGGCCACGATTGCCATCGCGATCCTCAAGCACCGGCTATACGAGATCGACTTCATCATCAATCGCACGCTGGTGTACGGGGCGGTGACCGCCGTGCTGTTAGCGGTCTATGCGATCACCGTCCTGGCACTGCAATCCACGCTCCGGCATCTGACCGGACACCAATCAAGCCTCGCCGTGGTGACGTCCACCATCGCGATTGTGGCGCTCTTCACCCCGCTGCGCGACCGCATCCAGGGCCTGGTGGACCGACGCTTTTACCGCAGCAAGTACGACGCAGAAAAGACGCTGACGGCATTCAGCCGGCGCCTGCGCAACGAAGTCGACCTCGACCGGTTGACTGCCGGCCTGATGGCCGTTGTGGACGAAGCGGTGCATCCCACGCAGGTTTCCGTTTGGATGGTCAAGCGCCCGTCTCACATGACACGCACTAATCGGGAGCAGGGATGAAAATGGCACGGGTTGCCTCGATCGAATCGCTGACCCGCTGGGCGAGCCGCTTCCACCGCCCCGCCCGGCGCGCCGCACCGATGACCACGCTGGAATGGGTGCGCCTGGCGCCCAAGCTGACCAACGAGATCGAGCCGGACGACGCCCTGGTTGGCTATCTGGTGCAGAACCCGGATGTGATCGCGGTGGACCGCATCCCGGTAGACTCGCCCGCCGTCCGCGCCCTGCGCGAATCCGGCGTGACGTTGGTCGTGCCGTTGGTTAGCCAGGGGGAGCTGGTCGGGCTGCTGAACCTCGGCCCACGCATGAGCGACCAGGACTATTCGTGGCACGACCGGCGCCTGCTCGGCAACCTGTCCAGCCAGGCCGCCGCCGCGCTGCGCGTCGCCCAGCTTGCCCGGCAGGAGCGCATCGAGGCGCTGAAGCGCGAGCGGCTGGCCCACGAGCTGCGCGTTGCCCGCAGCATCCAGCAACTGCTGTTGCCGCAGCACCTGCCGCAACTTGACGGCTGGGACACAGCCGCCCACTACCAGCCTGCGCGCGCGGTCGGAGGCGACTTCTACGATTTCATCGAGGCGCCGGACGGTCGGCTGGTGATCATCGTTGCAGACGTCAGCGACAAGGGCATCCCCGCGGCGCTGGTCATGGCATCGACGCGCACGCTGGTGCGCAGCGCGGCGCAGCAGTTCAATGATCCGGGCGAGATCCTGGCCTGCGCCAATGATAAGCTGGTGCCGGAAATCCCGGCGTCGATGTTCGTCACAGCGTTTTGCGGCATCCTCGATCCGCACACCGGCACGCTGCACTATGCCAACGCCGGCCATACCCTGCCCTACCGCCGCACGCGCGATCGTGTCGAGCATGTGTGGGCAACCGGTTTGCCGCTGGGGATGCTTCCGGACGCCAGCTACGAGACCTTCGAGACGATCATCGAGCCGGGCGAGTGCCTGCTCTTTCTGAGCGACGGGCTGACCGAAGCGCACGCACCGTCCGGCGCGATGTTCGGCGAGGCGCGCCTGGCACAGGCGCTCCGTGTTCCGCTCAGCGGCCAGAGCCTGATCGACCATCTGCTGGCCGACCTCGCGGCTTTCACCGGGCCGGGTTGGGAGCAGGAAGACGATGTCACGCTTCTCACCTTGCAGCGGCGGCAGGAGGCTGTGTAATGGCGGACGGCGAGGAATCACGACGTTTCGCGGCGGAAGACGGGTGGGAAGCGTTGGCTTCCTTCTCCCTGCCCAGCGAGCCGGGCAACGATCGGCGCGCGATGGAGCTGGTGGCGCAGATCGTGCACGGGCGAGGGCTGTCCCCCGCGCTGCTCGAACGCCTGAAAACTGCCGTCGCCGAGGCAACGCTCAATGCAATTGAGCATGGCAACCGGTTCCGCCCCGAGCTACCGGTGCAGGTTGAGGTCTGGGCCTCTCGCCACGCGCTGGCCGTGACGGTCACCGACCAGGGGAGCGGCTCACCGGCCGGCGAGCCGAGCGAGCCGGATCTCGACCGCAAGCTAGCCGGAGAGCAGACGCCGCGCGGATGGGGCATGTTTTTGATCCGCAGCATGGTAGATGCGGTAGCTGTTCGCGAGGAACGCGGCCAGCACACCGTAGAGTTACGGCTCAGTCTGAGTGAGGGGGAAACAGCGCGCAATGAAACTTGACGCTACGGTACGCGACCGCCGCGCGGTGGTGGTGATCGATCTGTGGGGCGACCTGACCGCCTCGGGCGCAGACGCGCTGCTGGGCGCGTACGAAACTGCCGCTGCCGGCCCCGCACCGACGATCCTGCTCAACTGCCGAAAGATGCGCTATATGAACAGTCAGGGTATCGCGCTGGTTGTTGAAGTGCTCAAGCGCGCCCGGCGCGACGATCGCCGCCTGATCGCCTGCGGCATGGCGCCCCATTTTGCCGAAATTTTCGCCATCACACGCCTGTCCGATTACATCACCCTCTACGAAGACGAGCGCACGGCTTTGACCGCTGCCAAAAACGACGCCAGACCATAACCGGTATCGCACAAGGAGTCAATCGCTATGATGCCCGCTAACGCCACGTTTGAACTGCGCCACGCCACCGACGCCACCAGCGTGATCGTGATCCGCGGAGAGGTCACCGCCTTCGCCGAGAGCCAGCTCATGGACGCCTACAACCGCGCAACCGGAGAAGGTGCGCGAGCGATCATCTTGAATTTCGCCGGGCTGGACTACATGAACAGCTCCGGCATCGGCCTGCTGGTTACATTGCTGATCCGCGCCAACCGCGCCAAGGTCCGGCTGCTGGCAGTCGAGCTGAAAGAGCACTACCGGCACATCTTCGAGTTGACGCGGCTCAACGAGGCGATCCGCATCTTCGACACCGAGGCAGATGCGCTCGCCGCGCTATCCGCGTTCTAGGCCCAATCATTTAAGCGAGGACCATCGCCATGACCGCTCCGACACCCGGTTCCAGCGAGCCGCGCGACAGAACTAACTGGGCGCAGCCCGTCGACGCGCTCAAAGTGCGCACTATGCCGCTCGATGCCGTCAACCTGAACGTCAACGGGCGACAGCTTGTCGGCCCGCTGCAGGGCTTCGGCCCGCTCTATCACAAACGCTATCGCGTGCGGCTGGCGGGCGTGGATGTCTCGCCCCGCAGCGTGATTCAGATCTGGCGCCAGAACTTCGCCAGCTTCTGGCCGCGGGGCAACTACTTCTATGCACCTATCACCGGGATCGCGCCGGGCGAGGTAGCGGTACTCAACCTAGCGTCGCCGGTTGGCGTCCAGCTCTCGACCGGGATCATGGTCATCTACGCGGACGATACTTGCTTCACCTTCATGAACCCGCAGGGGCACATGTTCGCGGCCATGATCACCTTCAGCGCGCACACGGACGACGACGGCGTAACGGTCGCCCAGGTCGAGCCGTTGCTGCGCTCCAACGATCCGTTCTGGGAGATTGTGATGCGCGTCGACGGCTACAAGCGCGAGGATCGCTTCTGGCAGGCCACGCTCAGGGCACTGGCCGCACATTTCGGCGTGGATGCCGAAGTTGAGACGACGATCACCTGCCTGGACCCGCGCTATCAATGGTCCGGGGTCAAGAACATCTGGCACAACGCGGCCATACGTTCCGGGCTGTACACCATGCTCCGCCCCGCCCTGCTGGCCAGACGCTGGCTCGCCCGACGCCGTTCCAAGGCCCCAGGGGCACGCGGCTAGCCTCGCGACCTTCACGCCCACCACACGCGGCCCGCGGCCCCACTCACTCGCTGAGCTGGCCCGGCGGGCCGCGCGCCTTGATCCTCTGCTCCGGTCAAAAGAAGCCTTGACACCCGTCCGGCCAGTTACTAAAATCCGTATTGACAAACTTTTTCAGTTAGGCGACACGTTGAGAAAAGGAGACCGCGTCGGATGTCCCGGCGATACCGCATCACCGCCCTGTTCTGCGGACTCGCGATTCTGCTGGCGACGGCTGCCGCGCAGCCGGCCCTGCCTGCCCTGGCGCAGCGCGAGCCGCCGCACGTCATCGCCAGCTTCAGCATCCTGGCCGACATCGCCGCCCAGGTCGCGGGGGACGCCGCGACGGTGACTTCGCTCATGCCAATCGGCGCCAACCCGCACAGTTACACGCCCTCGGCTCAGGATGTGGCGCGCCTCAGCGACGCCGATCTCGTGCTGGTGGTGGGGGCGAACTATGAGGAAACGCTGCTGCCGGTGGTCGAGGAAGCAGCGGGAGAGCGGGCCGTCGTTGTCTCGCTGTGTGTGCCGATCCGGCCCGTGCCATCCGGCGCGGCGGAGCCCGAAGACGAGGACGCTGCCGACCACCCGGATGAAGCACCTGCCGCCGATTCTGAGCTGGCGAGCCGCTGTGCAGAACACACCCGCGCGCTGGAAGCGGCCTTCGGAGAGCGCGCGCAGATAGCTGGCGGCACGATCCTGGGACCGCTCTACGCGCTGTCCTGCGGCGATGCAGAGCCACGCGAGGGTGACGACGGGCACGCCCACGAGGCCGGGGCATGCGACCCGCACGTCTGGACCGACCCGACCAATGCCGGGCTGTGGGCGCTGATGATCCGCGACGCACTCAGCGCGCTGAACCCAGAAGCCGCCGCTACCTACGCCGCAAACACCGACGCCTACCTCGCCGAGCTGGTCACGCTGGACGATGAGATCCGGGAGATGATCGACACCATCCCGCCCGAGCGCCGCGCGATTGTCACCAATCATGTGACGCTGACTTATTTCGCCGAACGCTACGGGCTGACGCTGGCCGGCGTGGTGATCCCCGGCGGAAGCACCACATCTGAGCCGTCCGTGCGCGACGTGTTGAGATTGATCGACACGATCCAGACGGCGCACATCCCGGCGATCTTCACCGACACCACCGCCAGCAGCGCAACCGCCGAGCAGATCGCGTCGGAAGCGGGCGTGTATATTGTTCCGCTCTATACCGGTTCGCTGAGCCAGCCAGGTGAAGGGGCAGACACCTACCTGGACTACATGCGCTACAATGCCGCCGCCATCGCGGATGCCCTGCGCTAAAGGCAGGCCACACTTTAAGGGGGCGACGCCATCATGAAACCGCATCCCGTTGCGCTGGACGACATCACCGCGCTCGGTTCTGCCTACCGGCTCGTGATCCCGCCGGAGTATGAGGACGAGAACGGGCACATGAACATGCGCTGGTATCTGGCGATCTTCGACGACGCGGGCTATCCCTTGGCCGCCAGCCTGGGACTAACGCCGGAATTCCACACTCGGCACGGCACCGGTGGATTCGACCTTGAGCATCACATCCACTATCTCAGCGAGGTTGTGGCCGGAGACACGGTCGCCGTGTACACGCGCCTGCTGGACCGCTCCGCCAAGCGCATCCACTACATGATGTTCATGGTCAACGAGACACGCGGCACCCTGGCCGCCATTTTCGAGTGTGTCAACTCGTTCGCCGATCTGCACGCGCGCCGCACCGCACCCTATCCCGACGAGATCGCCCGCCGTATCGACACGTTGCTCGCCCGGCACCGCCAGCTCAAGTGGGAAGCGCCGGTCTGCGGCGTGATGAGTTCGTGATCTGGCACGCCCGGTCTGGAAACACCGCCAGGTGCTACATGCCACGCGCTTGCCCTAAAATCTAAGCATGTATAAATAGCCGGCAGTCCACCATGCTCTCATCACCTTGCATGGCAGCCGATCAGGAGGACGCCATGACCGACCACACCGCCAACGCCCACACCCACCCGCCGGACCCGAACGCGCCGGACACGCGCGAGGAAGAACGCCTCCATCACCCCGGCCATCATGCCGACCATATTGCGCATGACGCGCCGGAAGCTGAAAGCCATCCGCACACGCAGCACCGCGCAGCCGCAAGTGAGCATGCGCATCACGAGCACGCGCGGCAATCCGCCGCACCCGGTGCCCATGCCGCGCACGGCGCGCACCGGGCGCACGTTGATCACACCGGACACGAGGATATGTTCCGCAGACGGTTCTGGGTGAGCCTGGTGCTGACAATCCCCGTGCTGCTTTTCAGCCCGATGCTTCAGGACTGGTTCGGGTTCAGCATGCCGGAGTTCACCGGTGACCGCTGGATTGGACCTGTGTTCGCCATCGCGATCTTTTTGTATGGCGGCGTGCCTTTCCTGCAAATGGCCGTGCCGGAACTGCGCAACCGCCGCCCCGGCATGATGACGCTGATCTCGCTTGCGATCACGGCGGCGTTCGTCTACAGCCTATTCGCCGTGTTTGCCGCGCCGGATACCGGGTTCTTCTGGGAAATGGCAACGCTGATCGACATCATGCTGCTGGGGCACTGGTTGGAAATGCGCAGCGTGCGCCAGGCTTCCGGCGCCCTCAGCGAGCTGGCGAAGCTGATGCCCGACATCGCCGAGCGTATCGAAGCAGACGGCGAAGTGCGGGAAGTGCCTGTGCACGCGCTGCAGCCGGGCGATCTGGTCCTGGTTCGCCCCGGCGCAAGCATCCCGGCCGACGGAGAGGTGGAAGAGGGCCGTTCGGACGTGAACGAGGCGATGGTCACCGGCGAGTCGCGCCCTGTCACCAAAGCGCCGGGCGACCGCGTCATTGCCGGCACGATCAACGGTGACGGTAGCCTGCGCGTGCGCATCACCGCCACCGGTGACGAAACGGCGCTGGCCGGGATCATGCGGCTGGTCGAACAAGCCCAGCAGAGCAAATCCGACACGCAGATCCTGGCCGATCGCGCCGCAGGCTGGCTGTTCTACATCGCGCTAGCAGTAGCGGCGATCACAACCGTCGCCTGGCTGATCGCGATCGGGTTCGAGCTGGACGTACTGGAGCGCGCCGTCACCGTGCTGGTGATCGCCTGTCCGCACGCCTTGGGGCTTGCCATTCCGCTCGTAGTTGCGATCAGCACCTCGCTTGGCGCGCGCAGCGGCATTCTGGTTCGCGATCGTCTGGCGCTAGAAAATGCCCGCACGCTCGACACGGTCATCTTCGACAAAACCGGCACACTGACCGAAGGCAGCTTCGGCGTGGTGGACCTGGCCGTAGCAGACGGATGGGACGAAGACCGCGCGCTGGCGCTGGCGCTGGCTGTGGAAGGCGACTCGGAGCATACCATCGCGCAGGGCATCCGGCGGGCTGCCCGCGAGCGCGGAATCGAGCCGCCGCCGGTCACCGATTTCGAGGCGCTCAAGGGACGCGGCATCCGGGCGCGGCACAACGGGCGGGCCGTGTACGTCGGCGGGCCGCGCCTGCTGGAGATGCTTGACATCACCCTGCCGGACGCACTTGCTGCCTTCACCAGGCGCGCCGGAGCGAAGGGCCAGACGGTCGTCTATCTGATCGACGACACAACACCGGCGGCCGCCTTTGCGCTGGCCGACGTGATCCGCCCGGAGAGCCGCGAGGCGGTCCGCCGCCTGCACGAAATGGGCCTCGAGGTCGCCATGTTGACCGGTGACAGCCGCGACGTGGCACAAACGGTGGCCGAGGAACTGGGTATCGAGACCTATTTCGCCGAAGTGCTGCCCGAGCACAAGGACGAAAAAGTGGCCGCGCTGCAGGCTCAGGGCAAGCGTGTGGCGATGGTCGGCGACGGGGTTAACGACGCGCCCGCCCTGACGCGCGCCGACATCGGGATCGCCATCGGCAGCGGCACGGATGTCGCGATCGAGTCGGCGGATATCATCCTGGTCCAGAACGATCCGCTCGATGTGGTCAACATCTTCGAGCTAAGCCGCGCGACCTATCGCAAGATGATCCAGAATCTCGTCTGGGCGACCGGTTATAACGTCTTTGCGCTGCCGCTGGCTGCTGGGGTGCTCGCACCGGTCGGGATCGTCCTGTCGCCGGCGGTCGGCGCGCTGCTCATGTCGCTCAGCACGATCGTCGTCGCGATCAATGCGCAGCTTCTGCGCAAGCTGGATCTGAGCGCATAACAGACGAGTCAAGCGGAGCACATCAGGTGGTGCGGCGCATGAACAACCCCGACGACATCGTGTATCCGACCGCAGAAGTGCTCTACAACCTCGCGGAGCAGGTACTGGGCCGTCGCCCGGTCGTGCGCGACCGGCACCTGCTCCACAAAGCAGCGGGCCGCCCGGCGCTGAGCGCGTTCGGCCAGGCGGCCTACCCGACTCTGTTCGACAAAGCAGCGGCGCTGCTGCACGCAGTGGCCGCGCACCATCTCTTCTACGATGGCAACAAACGTACCGCAACCGCCGCTGTCATCTGGTTTCTGCGCGCCAATGGCCTGCGCCCTGTCTGGGATCCGCAACAGATGGCCGAGTTCGTGCTGGAGATCGCCCAGAACCGTCATGACATCCCGGCCATCGCGGCCTGGCTGGCGGCGCATACCGAGGCGCTTGGGGAAAGCTGAGCCATATGACGACGCGTTTCCTGACCATCGACGAACTGATCTACATCAGCGAGCAAATCCCGACGGTCAACGCCATCCACAAAATCCTCAAAGGCAAGGACCGTGTGCGCGACATGGCGCTGCTCGAAACGGCCTGGGGCCGCCCCATGCAAACCGTCTTCGGACGCGA
Source organism: Anaerolinea sp. (assembly GCA_020725705.1). Classification (GTDB taxonomy): domain Bacteria; phylum Chloroflexota; class Anaerolineae; order Aggregatilineales; family Aggregatilineaceae; genus DYGX01. The sequence goes on along the minus strand of DYEN01000060.1, from coordinate 1,941 downwards.
CGCATATCCCACCATCGAAGAAAAGGCAGCAGCCCTGCTTCACTCGCTGGTCCGCAATCACCCGTTTGTGGACGGCAACAAGCGTGTCGCCACCGTCGCGGCAGTGTTCATGCTGGCCGTCAATGGCCGGCGTGTGACATGGGACCCCGCCGAGGCTCTTGAGCGCATCCTGGACCTGGCCGAGGGGCGGAGTGACGCGGCCAGCTTCGCCGCCTGGCTGCCAACCGAGCCGTGCCGGCCCGCGCCGGAGCCGGACGCGCCGCGCGATATGGCGCTGATCGAATCCATCTTGCAGCAACACGCCTGGCTGCTCGACCAGCTGGCCGCCCGCTGAAATCCTCTACCCGTCCGTCACACAACTTTCGTACGACGTCGTTCCCGCAACGTACGGCGCCGTTTCGTAGCGCGTCGATTTTATTCGATCGCTAAACAAATTGACCTTTTCGAAAAAACGGATTAATCTATAATACGGACGCTGAGACCGACGGGATATGATGGTTTATTGCGATAACGATGGGTTACTGAATTATTTCGGCGGCTTAACTTATTCGTCTATTCTCCGGCCACTTCCTGCTTCGCTCACGGTCCGGTATTTTGCGCACTGGGGTCGACCGGCTCCGGCCTGTCTTGTAACGGAGGAACTATGGCTTCTCTTGTCGACCAGGCAAAAGTTCAACGTAGCAAATTCTCATTTGCCGGTTTCCGGGAACTCAATGTACTGATGGCGTTTTTGCTGCTGTGCCTGTTCTTCTACTGGCGCAACCCGGACGTCTTCGTCAAACCGAACAACCTGGCGATCATCATGCGCTTCGTCGCAACTTTCGGAATGCTGGCGATCGGCGAGGTGCTGGTCATCATCACGAAGGGCATCGACCTGAGCGTCGGGTCACTGACGGCGCTGACGGGCGTGGTCTGTGCCTGGCTCATTCTCAAAGGCTGGGCCAAGATCGGTCTGGAGCCGATCGGCATCATCCCGGCGATCCTGATCACGCTGCTGATCGGCGTCGCGTTCGGCATCTGGCACGGTCTCTTCGTCACCAAACTGAATATCCCGCCGTTTATCATCACACTGGGTACCTGGCTGCTGGCGCGCGGGTTGGCGAGTTATTCCACACGCGGCTACCCGGTGGTCTTTCCCTACGGCGAGGAAAAGTACGAGGCGTTCCTGAAACTGGGCCAGGGGAGCTGGCACTCGATCCCCTACTCGTTCATCATCGTCCTGATCATGGCCGCGCTCGTCTCATTTATCCTCAACCGCACCAAGCTCGGCTATCGGATCTACGCCGTGGGCGGCAACCTCGAAGCGGCCCGGCTGTCGGGCATCAACGTCGACCGGGTGCGGATCTTTTGCTACGCCACCAGCGGCTTGATGGCGGCCATCACCGGAATCTTGCTGGCGTCGCGACTGGGCCAGGGTACGCCCACAGTCGGAAGCGCCTACGAGCTGTGGGCAATCGCGGCAGCGGTGATCGGCGGGACAAGCCTGTTCGGCGGCGAGGGCACGATCCTCGGCGCGCTGCTGGGCGCAAGCATTGTCGGTGTGATGCAAAACGGCATGGTGCTGGAGAATGTTTCGTCCTACTTGCAGGAAGTGATTTTGGGGGTAGTGCTCGTCGTGGCGGTGGTGTACGACACGCTGCGGCGCCGCATCACCGAGCGGAAGGTGTAACCGGCTTCCGCGCCAGACTGCACGTCGAACATTCGGTATCGGAGGAAGGAGAAAGGAGTTTAGTTGGCCGCACGACTCATTACCCTTCTGCCGCAGCTTATCCGTACATGAACGTCGAGCACGAGAAAGCTTGTGAGTTCTTGAGGGAGGAGCCTTATGAAACGTTACGTTGCTGTTCTGCTCGCCGCAGTCCTGGCGCTGAGCCTGGTGCTGCCCGCTTCCGGGGCGCCACGCACGGTTAGCGCCCAGGAAGACCTGAAGATCGTAGTAAT
>DYEN01000059.1 GCA_020725705.1 Anaerolinea sp. | reverse complement strand
CGGCAACACGATCTACTTCCTCTCCGACCGGGATTCGGGCGAGGACCGCGCGCCGCACGAAGACCCCCAATACAGCATCTACCGCATGAGCCTGGACACGGGTGAGATGGAGCGGCTGTCGGACGATGTGCTGCACGGCTCCGGTTCTGCCACCAAGACGCCGGATAGCACGCTGATCGCCTACCGGACGGCGGATGAGCGCGTCCGCCTGCTGGACACGCAAAGCGGTAAGGTCACGACGCTTTACGAGCGGCAGCCGGGCTTCGAGCTGGGCAGCGTGCCGTCGATCGCGTCTAACCGGCGCTATGTCGCGTTCTGCCGCAACGAGATCACCGATGAGCACATCCACTATCGGGGCGCGAACTACGCCGGGTTCAAAGAACGCTTCTACCTGATCAAGGACGGGCGCATCACCGTCGCCTATACCGATGGTTCCGGCTGGCACGACGTCTTTCAGGACACGCACCAGCTTGGGCACTTCCAGTTCTCGCCGGACGACCCCACGCTGGGGATGTTCTGCCACGAAGGGCCGTGGAACCTGGTCCAGCAGCGCATCTGGTTCCTGGACTTCATCTCGCGCCAGGCCCGGCCGTGCTTCCGCCAGGGCGAGCACGACACTGTCGGCCACGAGTTCTGGACGCAGGACGGCCTGATCTTCTTCGACGACCGCGGACCCGGCCACGACGGCACCATCACCTCGCACCGCACGCAGGCGGTCGTCACCGACGTGCCGGTGAAGCAGACCGTGATGACGCCCTTCGTTGGGCTGATCGACCGGACGGGCAGGCTGGTTCGCAAAATCGACATGCCGTTCTACTGCAACCACTATCACGCTAACCCGGACAACACCGTGCTGGTCGGGGACGATGTGGACGACCTGGTGCTGATCGACATCAGCGGCGACGAAGCGCGGCTGGAGACGCTCTGCACGCACGGGACATCGTGGCATACGCAGAGCAGCCACTGTCACCCTACGTGGAGCTGGGACGGCAGCCGGATTCTCTACGCCTCGGACAAAGGCGGCCGGGTGCAGTTATATCTGATTGAGCTGTGAGGAGCGGAGCATGACCGTTGTCCATTGGGCAGACATCACGCCTGAGATCATCGCGCCGGGGCGCACCCGCTATCTGGCGCACACCGACGATTTAATGGTGGTCGTCATCGACTTCGAGGACGGCCCGCACGCCGAACCCGATCCGCCGCACGACCACCCGCACCAGCAGATCACCTATGTGGCCGAAGGGCAACTGCTGTTTTTCGTCGATGGGGAGCCGCACGCGCTGGGGCCGGGCGATCTGATCACGGTTCCAGGAGGCGTGCCGCACACGATCCAGTTGCGCTCTCGGCGCGCGCGGCTGGTCGACACCTTCACGCCGGTGCGCGCCGAATTCCTGCGGTCGGGGTGAGCGATGAACGCACGCGAGCGCGTGCTGGCGGCGCTCAATCACCAGGAGCCGGACCGCATCCCCTTTGATCTGGGCAGCACGCAGGTGACCGGGATTCACGTTGTGGCCGCGCGCGGACTGCGGGCCGCGCTCGGTTTGCCGCCCGTCGGGCCGGTGTTGTGCGACGCGATCCAGCAGCTTGCGCTGCCCGAAGATGATCTGCTGGCGCGGCTGGAAGTCGATACGCGCGGGCTGTTCCCGCTCAACAGCCACAATTGGGGGGTGCGCGAGGAGCCGGATGGGGACTACTGGCGCTACCGCGACGAGTGGGGCATCACACATCATCGCCCGCGCCCGGACGGCCTGTACTACAGCATTGTGCGCGTCCCCCTGGAAGGGCCGGAGATCTCCGCGTCGGACATCCGCAACCATCCCTGGCCGGATATGGGCGATCTGCAGCGGATCGCAGGGCTGCGCGAGCAGGCGCTCCGCTTCCGCGAGCAGGGCTTCGCCGTTGTGCTCAAGGACCCGTTCGCGGGTATCTTCGAGATGGCGCAACGCATCGTCGGGATGCAAGAACTGCTGATCATGATGGCGACCGACGAGGCGTTGGCGGGCGTGCTGTTCGACAGGCTGCTGGAACTGAAGCTCGACTTCTGGGAGATGGCGCTGCCCCGGCTGGGTGATGTGGTCGACGTGGTGACCTACAACGACGACTACGGGACGCAGCAGTCACAGTTGATCTCGCCGGCCATGTTCCGCCGCCAGCTCAAGCCGCGTGTGCGCGCCCTGTTCGAGCGTATCAAGCAGCTTGCGCCGCACACGAAGCAGTTTTTCCATTCCTGCGGCAATGTCCGCCCCCTGATCCCGGACTACATTGAGATCGGCGCCGAGGTGCTCAACCCGGTCCACATCCGCGCGCGCGGGATGGACCCGGTGGCGCTCAAGCGCGATTTCGGCGCGGATATCGCGTTCTGGGGCGGGGGTGTAGATACGCAGGACGTCCTGCCGCACGGCACGCCGCAGGACGTGCGCGACGATGTGCGGCGCAACATCGAGGCACTGGCACCCGGCGGCGGCTATGTCTTTTGCACCGTGCACAACATCCAGGCCGATGTGCCGCCCGCCAACATCCTCGCCATGTGGCAGGCGCTGCGCGAGTTTGGCGGCGGGGAAAGGAGTCCGCAGTGACCACCCCCTGGGAGCGTTTCGTCCTGGCGGCGCGGCGGGGCGAGCCGGACCAGGTCCCGGTCGCGCTGATCGTCGATAGCCCCTGGCTGCCGGGTTACGCCGGGATTGACACGCGCGACTACTATCTGTTCCCCGATCAATGGCTGGCGATCAACCGCGGCCTGCTGGATCGCTACCCTGACGTGGTGTGGATCCCCGGCTGGTGGATCGAGTACGGCATGGCGACAGAGCCATCCGCGTTCGGTGCCAAGCCGCGTTTCTACGCGGATCGCCCGCCCTCGATCGAGCCGGTGGTGAGCGATCTGGACTTCTGGGTGCGCGCGATTAAGCCCGCTAATCCGCGCGAGGATGGGCTGATGCCGCTCGTCGTGCGCCTGTACGAAGTGCTGGACGAGCGGCTACGGGCCGAGGGGCTAGGGGTGCGGATGGTCTGCTCGCGCGGGCCGATGACGATCGCCTCGTACCTGATGGGCGTCATGCCGCTGATGGAAGGGCTGGCGCTCGATCCGGACGGGGTGGGCCACGTGCTGGACGTGATCAGCGAGTCGATCATCCGCTGGCTGCAAGCGCAACTCGACGCGGTGCACGCCCCCGAAGCGATCATGGTGCTGGACGATCTGGTCGGCATGGTGTCGAAGCGCCACTATCAGGCGATCATCGAACCGCACCTGCGCCGCATCTTCGACGCATTCGACGGGTTGATCCGCGTCTATCACAACGACACACCCTGCCCGCACCTGCTTTCCGCTCTGGCCGAGGCGAATTTCGACGTCTTCAACTTCAGCCACGAGACGGACATCGCCGAGGTCAAGCAGGCGATGGGGCATCGTGTCGCGCTGATGGGCAACGTCGCGCCGCTCGATCTGGGTGTGCGCGGGACACCGGAGCAGGTCTACCGGGCGGCGCGGGAGTGCCTGGACAAAGCCGCGCCCGGCGGCGGGATGGTCCTGTCGCTTGGCGGGGGTGTGGCGCCGGACACGCCGCCGGAGAATATCGACGCGCTGCTGCGCGCCGCCCGCGACTGGGGGCAAAGGCCATGACGCCGATTCTGCATGACGACCGCTATTTCGGGCCGGACGTGCGCCAGATCGAGGTTGCGCGGGAGCTGTATCGCGCGGCGAAAGATCTGCCGCTGGTCTGCCCGCACGGCCACGTCGATCCGCGCCTGTTCGCCGATCCGGATTACTCGTTCGGCACGCCGGTCGATCTGCTGCTGATCCCGGATCACTACATTTTTCGCATGCTGTACTCGCAGGGCGTGCCGCTCGAAGACCTGGGCATCCCCCGCGCGGACGGCGCGCCGGTCGAGACGGATCACCGCAAGATCTGGCAGACCTTCGCCGAGCGCTTCTATCTGTTCCGCGGAACGCCAACCGGGATGTGGCTGGAGCAGGAGCTGGCCGAGGTTTTCGGCGTGCAGCAGCGGTTGGACGGGGAGAGCGCGCAGGCGATCTACGACCGGATCGCTGCCGCGCTGGAAACGCCGCAGATGCATCCACGCCGCCTCTACGAGCATTTCAACATCGAAGTGCTGTGCACCACCGACGCGGCGACCGACACCCTGGCGCATCACCGGGCGATCCGGGCATCCGGCTGGAGCGGTGACATCCGCCCGACCTTTCGCCCGGATGCGGTTGTTAACCTGGACACGCCCGGCTGGCGCGAGGAAATCGACCGGCTGAGCGAGGTGTCCGGGATCGCGATCACCGGTTACCCGGCTTTCATCGACGCGCTGGAGCAGCGGCGCTCGTTCTTTAAATCGCTCGGCGCGGTGGCAACCGATCACGCCGCGCTGACGCCGTACACCGCGCCGCTGTCCGGGCGCGAGGCGAGCGCCATTTTCGAGCGCGCGCTGCGCGGCGAAGCCTCGCCGGACGACGCCCGCGCCTTCACCGGCCATATGCTCATCGAACTGGCGCGCATGAGCACCGAAGACGGGCTGGTGATGCAGCTTCACGTCGGCTCGTGGCGCAACCACAACCCGCTCATTTACGCCCGCTTCGGGCGCGACAAAGGGGCGGATATCCCGATCGCGACCGAGTTCACGCGCAATCTGCGCCCGCTGCTGGACGCGTACGGCAACGATCCGCACCTGACGCTGATCCTGTTCACGCTCGACGAGACGACCTATTCCCGCGAGCTGGCGCCGCTGGCCGGGCACTATCCGGCCCTGCGCCTGGGTCCGCCCTGGTGGTTCCACGATAGCTGGAACGGGATGCAACGCTTCTTCGATCAGGTGATGGAGACGGCGGGGATCTACAATACGGTCGGCTTCAACGACGACACGCGCGCCTTTCCGTCGATCCCGGCGCGGCACGACGTCTGGCGGCGGGCCAGCGCGAACTGGCTGGCGGGCCTGGTGGTGCGGCACGTGATCGACCTGGCCGACGCGCACGAGATGATGGGCGAGCTGGCCTATGGGCTGGCGAAGCGCAGCTACAGGCTGTGAGCACGGACGGGGCAGGCACGGACTAGCGAGAGGGATCGATGACACTGGGGTCGTTCGGCGAACTGGAAGTCTATGCCGGCTCGGTTGTCCAGCACGAGGGCGCGACCTACTTCCTGGCGCGAGACCGGGCCGGGGAGAAGCGGCTCGGCGTGCAGGGCGACGCGACAGGCTTTCGTGGCGAGCGCGCGGGAGACACCCTGTTCTGCCCGCTGACTCCCGAAAACGCCGCTACCCTAAGCGCCCGTCTGCCCTGGCTCAACCCGGTCGCGCTCGGCCTGCGGACGTCCGCCGGGTTCGGGGACCGGCTCGGCCTGGCGACGCCCGGCCATGTGCGGGCGGTGAGTGGCACGGGGATCGCGCCGATCTTCGCCCAGCAGTCGGTGCGCGAGAACGCGCGCACCGGCCGGACGCCGCGCCAGGTGCTGGACGATGCGCGCTGGGGGGTGTTTCAGGCGGGCTGGCGCGATGCGTGGGGTGCGGACGCCGATCACCTGAAAACGCCTGAGGCGATCGCGCCGTTTGTCGAGGCAGGCTATTCGTTCTATACGGTCGACCCCGGCGATCATGTGGATCGCCGGGCGGAAGCGGATTCGCTGGCGGCGTTGCGGGCAAAAGCCGCGGTGCTGCCCTGGATGGAACTGGAATCCAGCCTGCCCGACCTGGAACGCCGCTATCTGGGCCGGGCCGTTTCCCTGGACGGGCGCGCGCTGCTTTTTGACGAAACCCGGCTGCTGCGGGCTGCCGTCAAATACGGCCGGGCGCTGGCGCACATCGTGACCATGTACCGGACTCTGCACGCCCTCATGGGCAACAGGCCGTTCGATTTCGAAGTATCCGTCGACGAAACCGAGACGCCAACGACCGTCCACGAGCATTACTTCCTGGCGGCTGAGATGCACCGCCTGGGCATCGTGTGGGTCAGTCTGGCGCCGCGCTTTGTCGGGCGTTTCGAGAAAGGCGTGGACTACATCGGCGATCTGGACGCGCTGGAGCGCGATCTGGCCGGGCACGCCGCCGTGATGCGCACCATCGGCGGCTATAAACTCAGCCTGCACTCCGGATCGGACAAATTCTCGGTCTACCCGCTGGCAGCACGCCACGCGCAAGGGCTGGTCCACCTCAAGACGGCGGGGACGAGCTATCTTGAGGCGTTGCGCGTCTGGGCTGAAGCGGAGCCGGCGGCCTTCCGCGAAGTGCTCGATTTTGCCCGCGCACGCTACGAGACCGACCGCGCGACCTATCATGTCTCCGCCGACCTGCACGCTGTGCCCGCCACCGGCACACTGGATGACGCGGCCCTGCCGGCGCTGCTCGACCAGTTCGCGGCGCGGCAGGTGCTGCATGTGACGTTCGGCTCGGTCCTGGACCACTACGGCGAGCGCTTGCGCGCCGTGCTGCGCGCGCGCGAAGAGCGTTATCATGACCTGCTGGCGCGGCACTTCGCGCGGCATCTTGAACCGTTTTGCATCACCAACCAAGGAGTATGACTCGGATGGAACAGCGTTATCCTGCTCACCCGGACGAGGTAAAGACTTTTACGACGGATCAACTGCGGCAGCATTTCCTGATCGAAACCCTGTTCACGCCCGGCGCGGTCGAGATGGTCTACAGCCACATCGACCGCATCATCACCGGTGGCGCGGCCCCGGTCGAGGCGCCGGTGG
>DYEN01000058.1 GCA_020725705.1 Anaerolinea sp. | reverse complement strand
GCTCCGCCTGCGCGCCGTCCAGCCGCAGCCCGATCACCAGCGGGTCGTGGTCTGCCGAACGGTAGACGGTCGGCGCGTAAAATGCCGCCGACTGGCGTGTATCCGCCGCGCTCTCGCCCGGATCGGCAATGGTGTCGTTGTAGTCGAGCACGCGCGGCTCATCCGCGTTGATGTGCCAGGGCGCCGCCCCCGTCACCAGCGGTTCCAGGGCCGCGCTGGCGAGCGCATGATCCAGGCTGCCGCGTAGCCCCGAAAATAGATAGCTGTAGGCCTCGTACCCACCGTCGCGGGCGATCAGGTTGGCATAGCCTGCCGCTTCGAGCGCCACAACCGGGTCTTCGCGCGCGTAGGCGTTCAGGTCGCCGATGATCAGGATGCGGTCGGTCCCGCTGCCAGTCGGATCGGTCGCCAGCCACTCGGCCAGTGCGGTCGCGGCATTCTCGCGCGTTCCGTTGCAATTACCCTGACCGGTCGAGAGATCGTCGTCGCCGGGGCCGCAGGCCGACCCCTTCGACTTCAGATGATTGACCACGACGGTGAAGCGCTCGCCTGTGACCAGGTCTTCGAAGGCCTGCGCGACGGCGGGGCGATTGCGTGTGTCATCGAACAGCGGGTGCGCCGCCGAGGTCAGCACGGCAGGCTCGCCCACCAGCCGGACCGTGCCCGGCCGGTAGATCAGCGCGACGCGGATCTCGTCGCTGCCGATCACGCCGGTGCGGATGTAGTCATACGCCCCTGTGCCGAGGGCAGCGTTCAGCCCGCCGACCAGATCCGCGATGGCGCTCTGTGGGCCGTCGCCGTCGTTCTCAATTTCCATCAGGCCGACCACATCCGCCCGCAGCGCTGCCAGCGCCGCGATGATCTTGGTCCGCTGGCGCTCGAACTCGGCGGGGGTGTTCGCCCCGCGCGAGGTCGGAAAGCCGCCGCCCAAGCCGTCACCGTTGAAGTAGTTCAGCACGTTGAAGCTGGCAACCGTGAGCGTGCCGCCCACAGCCGGCGGCGACTCCGGGCGTGGATTGGCATGCGTCCAGACGACCGGCTCGGCCGGCTCCAGGCGGTAAAGATCGAAGCTGTAGTTGACCACACCGGTCAGATCGGCCACCGTGTCGCCCGCGCGCAGCGTGTTCGACGCGGTCAGTTCGGGCGCCGGGTGGATGACCACAGGCGGGTTCTGCACGTTGCTCCCGTCGTCCAGCCAGACCGCGCGCCGGGTGAGCGCCTCTTCATATGCGTCGAGCGCCGCCGCGTCCGGCAGGCTGATCTGAGTGAACTGGTAGGCCGGGCCGCCCGCGAACAGACCGACCTGGCCGTAGCGCCCCAGGTTGTACGTGTCGCCCACGGTGAGCGTCTGCGGGATCACCACACGCATCCCCTCGACCGCTTCCCAGTCTTCCGGCCCGCCTACCGGCAGGTTGAGCACCGCCGGGCCGGGCAACGGTACGCCGCGGGCGCAGACATCCAGCGCGGTCACGTCCGTGATCTCGGTCAGGTTGAAGTACTCGGTAACACGCCCCGCCACGCGCACGCGGTCGCCCACGGCCACATCGACGCCAAAGCTCCCGTCGAAGACGAAGATTCCTTCCGAGGTCGAGGGGTTAGCGTCGGCGTCGGAATCTTCTTCCTGGACGAAGAACCCTTGCAGCCGGCTCGATCCCTGAAAGTCGCCGACCACCACGCCCTCGATCGTCTGAAGCGTGTTTGCCAGCGGGCTGGTCGCGCCGCCGCCCTGGATCGCGTGGATCAGCGTGGCGGGCGCGCCGCAGCCCTGCGCAGCGCCCGCCGTCGAGAAGGAAAACACATAATCGCTCGCCGGCGTGTCAGGCGGATCATCGCCGTCCGTGTCGCTCACCTGCCCCGCGACGATCGTCACCGTGCAGATGTCCCCGGCGGGCAGGGTAGCTGCCGGGGACAGCGTGTAGGTCGTGCCCGAGCCGCTCGTCGTGACGCCGATCGGGCCGCTGCTGCCGCATGCCAGCGCCGCCCAGGTCGCGCCGACGGTCACCGGCTCGCTAAACACCACCGTGATCGCGGTGTCGACCGGCACGTTGCCGGCGCCGCCGGCAGGCGTCGTGCTCATCACCACGGGCGCCAGGTCCGCGATCTGGCACGGGTTCGGCGCGCCGGGGGTGTCGGTTGTGCCGATCGCAAACGCGCCAACGAGCCACGTTGTGCCGCAGCGGTAGGCATGCCCCGGCACAAACTGGCCATCCGGCCCAACGGTCGGCGGGCCATAGTGGAATTCGGTTGAGATGGGCGGGTTGTCCTGCACGATCAGCGCGATCTTGTCGATCACTGCCGCCCACGGCGTTTCGTCCAGCACGCCGTCATCGTCAATATCGAGATCCTGCCCGTCCGTCCCGGTGAAGCCCTGCACCAGCAGGTGCGTGACGTTATCAGAGTTCTCGAAGTTGAGCATGATGGACAGGTTGGCCGCGCCGAGCGTGAAGGTCCCTTCGGCCACCACAAAGAACCCGCTCGGCGGGATGGTGTGGCCGGTCAGCGGCACCACCGCCTCGATCACGCCGCTGCCAACCAGCCCGTCGCCGAGCACGATATAAGTGAGGCCGTCCAACGAAGCGCCCGGCGGCCCGGCCAGCTCGAAGTATTCGTCGGCGTCGGCTCCAACCTGATCGATGCGGATCTCGGAGATCACAAGCGGCGGTTGTTGCGCTGCAACGCGAGCAGCCGGCGCTCCGGCCAGCCCGCCAGGCAGACTCAGTAGCAGCACCGCCAGCATCAGCCACTGCACGCCGCGGCGTGTGACGGCAATCATCTTCTCTCCCCCTCTTGGCCCGCGCCGAGCCATGCTAAAGTGGCGCAAACATCTTTCGTTCTAAATCCCATACTATAGGCTTGATCGGCGCGTAAGGCAACCGGCCCGCCAGGCCGGCTGCGGGCGGCATGCGGCTCAACCCGTGTCCAGCCGTCGCAACGCCCGGACGAGCTCCGGCGGCACTTTGTGACGTGCCAGTGCGTTCGGCACCACGACGAACGCGCCCGGCTGCCGGACTACGATCCCGCTCAAGTGCCGGTAGTGCCTGAGAAAAACGGCGGCGCTTTTGAAACCGCGCCGCGTGAAGAAGTCCTCTGCCTTGCGCTCGGCCAACTGGCGCAACAGCGCCATCGCGTCGTTCACGTTCGCTTCGGAGAGCGGGCAGTCGGCAGCCAGCCACAGCAGATTGACGATCCCTGCCGGCATCTGCCCCACTTTGTCGCACAGCACAGCCACCAGCTTCAACGCACGCGCTTCGGCGTCTTCGCCGTCCAGCTCTGCGCAGCGAATGCGCCGGACCTCGACGTTGAAGGGCGTATGGGTCTTGAACGTCACGGTGAAATCCGGCCCGCGCTGTTTGAGGGCGGCGTACTTCTCGTATTCGAGCGCCAACTGCCTGTCCTGCAGCAGAAGCGCGGCGACTTCCAGTTCGGCGCGCAGATCCAATAGGCCGTTTTCGCCGGGCGCGTTCCTCAGCTTCGCCCGAATCTTGCTGCGGTAGTGGGTGGCGAAGTCCCTGAACCGGCGCGAGCCGCGCGCCCACGCCTCGAACTCTGCGTAGAAGACGGGCCGCGAGCTGTCGAAAATCGCGTTTAAGCAGATCGTCGAGAGCCTTCATAGCGTGAACCGGGCCGCCGTGCAAACTGGATGGGTTTACGGAGGGGAACCGGCAGCCGCCGCGAGTGCATCCCCGGCGACATGCGCCGCAGCGGCGGGGTCGGACTCACCTTCCAGCACCACTACCACTGCGATCGCCGCCGGTGTATCGCCCAGCGTCTGATCCACAAACCCGAGGAACCAGCTATAGGGTCGCGCGTCCGGCCCGGCGTAGCTGATGCCGGTATGCCCGTAGAGCACCAGCTCGCCTCGCTGCGCCGCGCGGACGTTGGGACTCTGCGCCGCCGCCTGGAGCATCGTCAGCCGCACCACCTCGGCCACGTCCATGCGCAGGATCGCCGGATGGTGCATCGGGATCTCGACCGGCTCCCAGTCGTCCGCGCCGGGCGGGCGGAGCGCGTCTACGACATGAAGCGGAATGCCGTTGCCCTGGTTGGCGATAGCCGCCACGATCTGGAGCATGTGCAGCGGGGTGACCGTCAGGGCACCCTGGCCTGTCGCCGCTGCCAGCAAGCCCTCGGCGGATGTGCCCGAGCCGAGCGGCTCGATGGCCGGCGGCGCGATGGTGCGGAACCCGGCAAGTTCGGGCGCGCGCAGCAACCCCAGCACGTCGAACCGCTCCCACAGGCGCTCGGGCGAGACGCGCTCGCCCAGCGCGTCGGCAAACGGGCCGGGGCAGCCGTAGGCGTAGGCTTCGGCGAGTGTCAGCGGATCGCCCGGCGTGCCCGGCAGACAACCCAGTTCCAGCCCGTTGACCTGCACCGGGACGTGCGCCAGGGGCAGTTCGGTGTTGAGCACGAAACCTGCTTCCTCGCTCAAATTCGAGTACGATCCCAGGATCGCGGCCAGCATCACCGTCTGTAGCGCCCCGCCCGGCTGGTACAACCCGGTCGTGACACGGTTCAGCAGCGGGGATGTGGTGGCGTCGACGGTCAGACGCTCCCAATCCGCGTCGAGCGTGTTAGGGTCGTAGCCCGGCAGGCTGACCATCCCCAGCACCCGCCCCGACGGGACATGCGCGACCACCGCGGCCCCGGCTCGCCCGCCCATCGCCGTGGCAATCGCCTGCTGCACGTCGAGGTCGATGGTGCTGCGTACGTCGCCGCCTTCCTGCGGGCGGTGCAGCGTGCGGTTGACGAACGCGTCCCAGGCCGAGATCCCGTCGCCGCGCAGCACGCCGTTGAACGCTTCTTCGATGCCGGATGTGCCGTATTTGAAGCTGTAGTAGCCCGTTGCGCCCGCGGCTTCGGGGTACGGGTAGACGCGCTCGGCCAGGCCCGAGGCGGTCGCCCGCGAGTAGGCCAGCGGCTCGCCGTCCCGGTCGTAGATCGTCCCGCGCAGGATGCGCTGCTCGGCGATCACGTTGCGCGCGTTGTCCTCGCGCGCCAGCAGACGCCCGCCCTCGACCACCACCCAATAGCCGATGGCCAGCGCGATGATGCCAAACGCCAGCAATAAAGCGCGCGTTACCCGGTTTAGTTCGGCGGTCATGCGGCGTCTTTCTCCCGGTTGCTGAGGACCAGCAGCAACCCCGTCACGACAAACATGGTCAGCAGCGAGCTGCCCCCGTAGCTGACAAACGGCAACGTGACCCCGGTCAGCGGCACCAGCTTAAGCACGCCCGCCAGGATCAGCAGCGACTGAACCGCAAGCGTCACGCTCAGCCCCGCCGCCAGCAGGCGATCGAACGCCTGTCGCGCCTCGACCGCAACCCGCATCCCGCGCACAACGATCACGGCCAGCGCCGCCATAACCGCCAGCGCGCCCAACATCCCCCACTCTTCGGCGATCGCGGCGAAGGCAAAGTCCGAGTGCACAACCGGGATGATCGTCGGCTGCCCCTGCCCGATCCCCTGCCCAAACAGGCCACCCGCCGCCACCGCCATCAGGCTCTGGACGATCTGGTAGGCATCCGAGTCCGCCGTCGGCCATGGGTCCAGCCAGACACGGACGCGCAGCGCCACCACGTCGAACAACTCCATCGCGGCAAGCCCGGCCAGCGCCAGCAGCCCCAGCCCGCCCAACAGCAGCGCTGCCTGCCCGCTGGCGAGATACAGCATGATCATGAACACGACGAAAAACAGCGTGGCCGTGCCCAGGTCGCGCTGCCAGACCAGCACCACAATGCTCACGCCCCACATCAGCAACACCGGTCCCAGAAAGGCCGGTGCGGGCACCGACCAGCGCCCCAGCCGGCGCGAGTCCAGGCGCATATACGGTTCGTGATCGGCGAAATAGCTGGCCAGAAAGGCTACCAGCAGGATCTTCAGCAACTCCGAGGGCTGGTAATACAGCCGGCCAAAGCCGAGCCACAGACGTGGGCCAAACCCGGACGGGTTCGTGCCGAGCACGATCGTCACGCCGAGCAGCGCCAGTCCGCCGATCAGCCACGTGTAGCGATAGCGCCGCAGCCAGCGCAGGTCGCCCGGCAGGATGGTGAGCGCCAACAGCGCCGCCAGCCCGATCACCAGCCACAGCGTTTGCCGGTCCGCGAAGCCGGGGACAAGCCGCGAGATCAGATTCAGCCCCCAGCCGGTGAGGAACATCGCCAGGGGAAAGAACAGCGGGTCGCGGCGCGGCAGACGGCGCTCCAGCACGCTGTGACCGAGCGCTGCGCACAGCGCCCACACACCCACCGGCCACAGCGTCTCCCAGCCGCGGTCGCGTGCGACGATCAGCGTGACCTGGTTGAGCAGGATAAACAGCCCGCCCAGCGCCAGCAGCAGCCGCTCGCGCCGCGCCTGCGGACGGATCCGCTCCTCGTCCATCTCGTCCAGGTCGAGGACTGCCATCTCCGCCGTGGTCGACGTGCTCATTTCCTCAGCCAACGGTCTGCGCCATCCTATATCTCGCCGGTACCCCGCCCCTGCGTCCGATGCCGGTTTTCCCCACGAGCCGGCCTGTAACCCTTACCGCAGCCTCTAGCGCGCGGCGAGATATTTGCCGACCAGCAGATCCAGGCGCTCGCGCGTCGTGGCGGGGATACGCTTCGGGTCGGTGATCAGAGCCGACTCCAGCGCGTGGTAGCACGCGCAGTCCTCGAAGCCGCCGGCCAGCCGCTCCACCACGCCGATCAGCGCGCGCTGAGCCAGCCGGATATTGGCGTTCAGCGTCTGGACCACCAGCTCGACCGAGACATCCTCGGCGGATGCGTGCCACACGTCGTAGTCGGTGACGTGCGCCATCACGCTGTAGCACATCTCGGCCTCGCGCGCCAGATATACCTCGGGAGAGGTCGTCATCCCGATGATATCCATGCCCCAGGCACGGTACAGCGCGCTTTCGGCCCGCGTGCTGAAGCGCGGCCCTTCAATGGTGACATACGTCCCCCCACGGTGGACCGTGCCGCCTGCCGCTTCGACCGCATCGGCCAGCAGCGCGTTGAGCGGCCCACAGAACGGATCGGCGACCGAGACGTGCGCCACCAACCCACCGCCAAAGAAGCTGCGCCCGCGTTCGTCACGCGTCAGATCGACCACCTGGTCCGGCACGACCACATGCCCTGGGGCGAAATCCTCGCGCAGGGACCCGCACGCGCTGACGGCGATGATCTGCTGCACGCCCAGCGCCTTCAGAGCGTAGATATTCGCGCGGTAAGGCACTTCGGACGGCGTGAGGACGTGGCCGCGCCCGTGCCGTGGCAGGAACGCCACACGCTGGCCTGCCAGGGTCCCGATCAGCACCGCATCGCTAGGCGGGCCAAAGGGCGTGCTCACGCGCCGCTCCTCAACGTCGGTCAGCTCAGGCATGCTGTACAGCCCCGATCCGCCGATCACGCCGATTGGTACCGGGTCCATAGGCCACTGATCTCCTTCCAGCTATCAGGCGCGAAACACTCGCCGCAAGTGTACCGCCAAACCGGGCCACGCCCCAACTTAACGCGGGGCCGGGTACAGGGCGATCACGTCGTCAGGGCCGAGGTCGGGCGGCGGGGTGGGCGTTGAGGTCGGCGTGCTGGTGGGAGCCACATAGGGCTGAGGCGTTGGGAAGACGATCACCGAGCGGGTGGTGGTGAAAGGCATGAAAAACAGCACGAAACACGCGACCAGCAGCAGCACCCACAGCGCCGACAGGGCCATCCCGATCAGCCCGTAGCGCCGGGTGCGAGCCGGATCGTGGGCATTCTTGGCGTTGATCACGGCGAGCAGCGACAGGATGAACCCGATTGGGGGCAGGCAGTAGATCCCACCCCCGCACGCGGCCAGCGAGAACAGCGCGATCAGCAGGGCGATCAGGCCGAGCAGGTCGGTCGAGTTGCCGCGGTAGAGGCCGTCATCGTCGGATTTGCGCTTGCGGGCGGCCCCGGCCTGCGCCCCGAGAAGCTGCCCGGCATACTGAGCCGGGTCTTCCACCACCACACCGCGCAGCCGCGCTTCTTCGGCGTGTTCGGCGCACAGGCGCTGACCGTCCGCCGTGTAGTACAGGCAATAGGCACACAGGGGCTTACCGCAGACCTCGCAGCGTTCCAGCGCCAGCCGGCCCGGATGGTTCGCACACTGCAGCGTCTCCCAGCCGCCCATGCCCGTCTCCCTCACGCCGGGGGTAATGTGTGCCGCCTGCGTACGGCGCAGGGCGTGCCGCGTTCATTCCGCGGTCAGCGCGCGCCGGACGCTCTCCAACGCCTCAAGCTGGCGCCCCGCCCGGTGGCGAGCCAGCACCTCGCGAGATTGCTCCAGCCGCGCCAGAACCGGATCGCGCTCCACCCCCTGGCCGGTCAGCACCTGCCGCGCGTCGAGCTGGTGCGCGCGAACGATCAGGTCCGCCGCGCTGCTTGCCAGGGCGGGTGCGTATACCTCATTGGCGATCGTCAGCGCGCGGTAGATCAGCGGCAGCGCGTCGCCCGGTTGTCCCGACGCAATGCGCAGCTTGCCGAGCGTCAGCAGCACCCCGGCGAGATGCGGCGAGTCGCCGAGGTGCTCGTACAGCGCCCGGCTGCGCTCGGCCAGGGATGCCGCCTCGTCCAGCTCGCCCCGCCGCGCCAGCAGGCGCCCCAACTCGTGAAAAACCTGCGCTAGATCATCCCCGGCGCCGCCTGTCAACAGATCGGGCAGCGCGGCGCGCAGATGCCCTTCGGCAGTGGACCAGGCCGCGTCTCGCTCGGCTGTGCGCCCGATCCTGTGAGCGCGTGCCGCGCGGACGAGATGCGCCAGCCCCAGACGCAGCAGGATCTGGCCGCGCAGCAGGGGTGGCTCGATGCCACACGGCGCGCTCAGTGCATCCTTCAGCACCGCGATCGCCCGATCCACCTCGCCCAGACGCAGCAGCGCCTCGGCCAAGTCGCGCTGAATCGCCGCCGCACGCTCGGACAGCCCGGCCTGGCGATAGCCCGCCAGCGCCGCCTCGTAGCGCGAGAGAGCGGCTCGCCGGCGCCGCTGCCCGATCAGCGCGCGCGCCCAGCTTTCGGCCAGCGCCGCCGCGACCCTCACGCTGGCGCTCTTACCCGCCAGCAGTGCCTTGAGCGCCGCGCCGATGGTCTCCTCAGCCGCGTCAATCTCGCCCAGAGCCATCAGGTGCTCGCCGTAGGCGCGGCTCGCGCTCGCCAGCACGTTGCGGTCGACACCGGCCAGCGCCTGCGTCATCTGCAGCAGATAGCCCGCTTCCTCGCGCCGCTCCGGCAGCAAGCTGAGCGCCTCGCCCATCGCGATCTGCAAGCGGGCGTAATCAGTCCCCTCGCCCAGCGTCTCGCGGACCGGTTGCGCGCTGCGCCAGAATTCGTCGGCCAGACCGGCGCGGCGGTAGGCCGGGGCCGCCGTCACCAGCAGGCGCGCGACCATCGCGCGCGGGAGCGTGCTGCCGGGCCGCGTCTGCCGGCGGATCACGGCGCGGGTGTTGTTCAGCCACGCCTGCTCGACACGGCTCAGCGGCGCTTCGAGCGGGCGCTCCGCCACGCTTGCCCAACGCTGCACCAGATAGCGCATCACATAGCCGTCCACCTGATCGCCGCGGGCGCCGTTGAGCGGGCTGAGCGCCGCGACCTGCGCGCGTACCTCGGGCGGGATGCTCAGCAGCCCGTCCTCTTCGCGCAGCAGCCCAGCCGTCAGCAGCCTATCAAGCTGCGCCTCGACCTGCTCCGCGCCGCCCAGCAGCACCTCGGCCAGCGCCCGGTCAAAGGCGTCCGGCAGGTGCTGCGCGCGCACCAGCAGCCGGACCGGGTTCCCGTGCTCGCCCGCCAGCAGAGTCAGGCGCCGCCGCAGATACAGCGCCAGCGGATCGGGCATATCCGGGCGGTAGCTCGCCAGTTCTTCGAGCGCCGCGTCCAGCCCGTCGGCGCGGGCCAGCGCCACGCCGTGATCGATCAGCCAGGGGATCGCATGTGTGCGCTCCAGAAAGTCGTCGAGGGTATCGACATCCAGCGCCTCGACCCGGCGCTCGACCGCCAGCCGCAGGGCGAGCGTGCGGGCAGCCTTCGCCGGCAGATGCTCGACCGCGACCGTGCGGCTCGCCACCGCCGGAGTGAGCAGATCGCCTGTGTCCGGCGCAGTCAGAAGCACGCGCGCCTGTGTCGCAGCGCCAAGCTTCTCCAGGAACGCCCGCAACGCCGTGCGCTCGCCCGCCGCGCCCAACCGGTCTACCCCGTCCAGCACGATCAGCGCCGGCTCGCGGGCCAGACGGTCGATCACCGCATCTTCCGGCGCATAGGGCGGCAGCCCGACCAACTGCGCCACCTGTGCCGCGATCTCGCGGGCCAGCGTCTGCGCCGTGATCGTCACCCACAGCACGCCGGACGGGTAACGCCACGCGAAGCGCCCGGCATATTCCGCCGCCAGCCAGCTCTTGCCCTGCCCTGCCGCCCCGTGAAAGGCGATCAGGTACGGCGCCTCGCCGGGCGGATCCTGCGCCAGCGCGCTGAGCTGCTCGCGCCGCCCGACGAACCCGGCGCGTTGCGGCACGTTGACCATCAGAGGATCGCCGCCGATCTCCAGCGGGCAGCTTGCGCGCGCCTCGGATGGGGGCAGCGGCAGCGCCGGATCATCCACCGCATCCGGCGTGTCTCGCTCGACGTATTCCAGGCGCTCCGCCTGGCCGTTGGGCTGTTGCTTGAGCGCGGCGAGCGCGCCCCGGTAGGCGCGGCGGATCGTCTCGCCCCCGGCCAGTGCGGCGTAGAAATACGCGGCAAACAGGCGTGCGTTGGCCGGCAGCAGTTTGCGCCGCGTGCCGATCACCGCCTGGATGCCGGTCTGCTCGACCAGCAGCCGCGCCATATGTTCGCTGAAACAGCCGTCGAAAATCGCCACCAGCGCGCCGCCGGGCTTGAAGACGTTGACAATATACTCCGCCACGGCGTAGGACTCGTGGCCGTTCTCGTCCTCAAGGTAGAGCATGTCGCGCTCGCCGTAACAGACGAAGTGCACCACGCGGTAGGCGTCAGGGCCGCCGTGGCTCAGCGCCGCAGCAAGCTGTTGCGACGTCGGCGGGTTGAGACGAACGAGCGCCAGCGGCGCGGCCCCGGCCCCCGCACGCGCCGATGCATCGCGCAGCGCCGTGCGCATCACGTCCCACTCGGCGACGCGATCCAGCGGGTTGAGCGGATCCTGCCCGCTGCTCATCGCGGCATAGGGAGCGGCGATCACCGCGAGCACCGGCAGATAGCGGCGCAGGGATGCCGCACCCGGATCCTGCACGGCAGCGCGTCCGTCGGCGATCATCTGGGGAGCCGGTCCCTGGGGCGGAGAAGCGGAAAGTCTCGTCTGTTCCATAGGGACGCAGTATAGTGCAAAGCGCGAAAAAGCGAAACGGGCGCGCCCTACGGCGCGTCATCGATTAGGCCGCGCGCCCGCAGCCGCTCGTGAAGCTGCTCGTAGCTGATGCCGTAGCGGGCCGCGATCTCGCGCGCATAGCTGCGGCCACGCGGCGGCCCCGGCACAATGCGATAGGTTTGGCGGATGCCCGCGCCGTCCTCGCCCGGTTGCTCTTCGGCCAGCGAGACCAGGCTGACCACCCGGCTGTCTCCGCCCGGTTCGTCGTTGAGCGCGTCTACCTCGGCGGCCAAGTCGTGCAGGTGCGTCGCATAGATCGCCCGTGCCCCCAACAGCCGCAGCACGCGCACCACGTCCGCCGCCAGATACAGGCTTTCGCCCGCGCTAGTGCTGGAGAGCGATTCATTGAGGATGATCAGGCTGGCGCGCGTCGCCTCGCCGAAGATTGCGCTCAGGCGAGCAGCTTCTTCGCCCAGGCGCCCCGCTTCGGTTTCGGGCGCTTCTTCCGCCGGAAAGTGCGTGTAAATGGCATCCACCGGGCTGATGCGCGCCCGCGAGCCGGGAACGTACAGCCCGGCCTGCGCCAGCACCTGCGCCAGCCCGATCCCCTGCGCGTAAGTCGTTTTGCCTCCCTGGTTCGGACCGGTCAGGATGAAGATGCGGCCTGCGTCGTCGAAGCGGACGGTGTTGGTGACGATCCGTCCGGCGCCGTTCTCGGCCATCGCCCGCAGTGCCAGATTGAGGTTGTACGCGTCCTCGATCAGGCAGACGCGCTCTTCAACCGGCGCGATCTCCGGGCGGCAGACGGGCAACCCGGCAGCACGCAGGCGCTCGATCAGCCGCGCTGCCCCCAGGTAGAGGGCCAGCTCAGCTTGCAGCGGCCCGAGAAACACCCCGCCCAGCGCGACATACCGTTGCAAGGCGCGCGCAACAGGGCGGCTGGCCTGCTTGAGCACATCGGCCAGATCGCGAAACAGGGGATAAAGCATGGGGTTGGTGACATCGAC
Source organism: Anaerolinea sp. (assembly GCA_020725705.1). Classification (GTDB taxonomy): domain Bacteria; phylum Chloroflexota; class Anaerolineae; order Aggregatilineales; family Aggregatilineaceae; genus DYGX01. The sequence goes on along the minus strand of DYEN01000058.1, from coordinate 2,265 downwards.
CCCTGCCGGGTCCTGGGCGCGGCGCTCGCGCGGGATGGTGTGCAGCGGCCCGATGCTTTCCTGAGCATCCGCCTTGCCGCGCCCGAACAGCGCGGCGAACAGCGACGGCGTCTCGCCGCGAAACGGCCGGTCGTGCACGCCGAGCAGTGCCGCCCCCACCGGGCGGAGACGATCGTCCAGGTTGACGCCGATCGTGATGCTCGCCACGCTGCGCACGGCCTGGACCATGGCCGGCAAATCGCGCTCCAGCTCGGCAAAAAGCGGATCCTGCGCCGCGGCCAGGGCGTAATCCCGCAGCGCGCGCAGCCCCGCCGACCGGACGCCCGCGCCTTCGCCCTCGAACGCCGCGCACAGCCCGCGCACACACTCGACATACGATTCGAGGTGCCCCACGCGCCAGACCACCTCGTGCAGCGGGGTCTGGTCGGGCCGTGCCGAATAGCGGAAGCGCTCGACAGCACGGATCGACGGAAGCAGCGCGTCCAGCCGGGCCGCCAGCGACGGAAAGCGGAGCAGGTCATCCAGCACGGCCTGGCGATAGGCAATGACGGCGGGATTCGTGCAGAGGTGCGCCAGCGCCGCGTGAATCGAGCGGGGGTCGCCGCCCGGCACAGCGCATAACCCGCGGACGGTGGTCTCCAGATCCAGGTCGGCGGCAGCCGTGGCGCTCAGGCGTGGAGCCGGCTCGCCCGGGGCGAAACCGGCTTCGGGTGGCCAGAGCAGGCTGATTGAAGACGGCGGATTGGGCGGCATCGATCCGGTGAGGGACCTCGCATCACAGCGTGGCGCGGATCGACCCGCCATCAACCGGGATCATCGCGCCATGCACATACCCCGCCGCCGGCGAGCACAGGAAGACCGCTACGTTGGCGAATTCCTCAGGCGTACCCATGCGCCGCAGCGGGGTTCCGGCGGTTTGCTCGGCGGCGATCTCATCCGGCGTGCGGCCCTCGCGCTCGGCCCGCGCGGCGTTCAGCTCGGTAACCCGCTCGGTGCGCGTCCAGCCCGGCAGGATGCTGTTGACGCGGATGCCTTGCGGCCCCAGCTCGTTGGCGAGCGATTTGGTTAGCCCGACCACGCCCATCCGTACGCTGTTGGACAGGATCAGGTTGTCGATCGGCTGCTTGACTGAGACGGACGCGATGGTCAGGATCGCGGCGCGGTTGCTCTGGCGCAGGTACGGCAGCGCGGCGTGAATCAGGCGCACCGCGCTCATGACCGACAGCTCAAAAGCGCGCTGCCAGGCGTCGAGGGGCACGCTCTCGAAGCTCCCCGGCGGCGGCCCGCCCGCGTTGGTGACGAGAATGTCCAGCCCGCCCAGCGCCGCCACCGCCCCGGCGACGATACGACCCGCATCGTCCGGATTGGCGACATCGCCCACCAGCGGGACGACTTCTCCGCCGGTTTCGGCGCGAATCGCCTGCGCAGCCTGCTCCAGCGCCGCGCTATGGCGTCCGTTGATCGCCACGCGCGCCCCTTCCAGGCTGAAGCGGCGCGCGGTCGCGCCGCCCAGTCCCCGGCTGCTCGCCGCCACCAACACCCGTGCGCCTTCAAGACCCAGATCCATCAGTCCGCCTCCTTCACGGAAAGTCGCAGAATCAGTCGATCGACTCCATCGCCATAGTAGTTTTCCTCAATCCGCTCCCGGACGAACCCGTTCCGCTCGAACGTGCGAATGCCCGGCTCGTTCTCCGGGTGGAGCGTGGTGCGGATTTCGTACACGCCGCCGGCGCACAGTTCCTCGACCACCTGCGCGACCAGCCGGCTGCCGACCCCGCGCCCGCGGCTGTGCGCCTGAACGGCCAGGTTCAGGATCCAGCCGGTGGATCCGGTCTGGTTGATGGCGCCGCACACATGGCCGACCAGCAAATCGCCGCGCTCGGCGACCCACACCAGCCGGGGAAAGAGGTCATGCAGTTGACGGAAGAAGTAATACGAATAGGCGCCGCTGCCGTAGACTTTGCGCTCCAGCTCGGTGATCTGGGCGAGATCGGACGGACGAAAGAGACGCAGTGTGATCTCCTCGCCTGCCTGCCACACCATAGTTGCCCCCAATCCGCGGCCTGCTGCCGCCGGTGTTTGCTGCGCCGCACCCCTACTCCAGTTCCAGCTTAAGCTGGATCTGGCCGATCCCGATCACGTCTCCGGACGAGATCACCGTCGGTTCGCGCACCGGCTCACCGTTGAGCAGCGTGCCGTTGCTGCTGTTGCGATCTTCCAGCCACCACTGCCCCCCGCGCCGGGTCAGAAGGGCGTGTTCCTGGC
>DYEN01000057.1 GCA_020725705.1 Anaerolinea sp. | reverse complement strand
GGTCTGTACCGACCTGCCGTGTGCCCTACGGGGAGCAGACGACTTCTATCAGGCGCTGTGCGAGTATCTCGGCGTCGAGGATGGCGGCACGACCGAGGACGGCCTCTTTACCGTCGAACAGGTGATGTGTCTGGCGGCCTGCGATCGCGCGCCGATGATGCAGTGCAATTTCCACTATCACGAGAATCTGGACCTGGATAAGGTCAAGACGCTGGTAGAGCAGCTAAGGCAGGAAGCCGCTGCGGCTCAGGGGGAATAATGGAAGACGGTTTCCAGGTGGTTCACCTGGGCGCCGAGGATTATGACGCCATCGTCGCGCTGTGGCAGGCTGCAGGTCTGCCGTATAAACCCACAGGGCGCGACAGCCGCACGCAGTTCGCCGCGCAGATGGCGAGCGGTTTGCAGCAGGCGATCGGTGTGCGTGCCGGGGAGCAACTCATCGGCGTGGTGCTCGTGACACATGACAGCCGCAAAGGCTGGATCAACCGCCTTGCCGTGCATCCCGATTTCCGCCGGCGGGGCGTCGCGCGCCTGCTGATCGCTGAGGCGGAGCGCGTGCTGCGCGATAAAGGGCTTCAGATATTTGCCGCCCTGGTCGAAGGGTGGAACGAGGCCAGTTTGGCTTTCTTTGCCGCGGCCGGCTACAGCGCGCATCCCGACATCCGGTACTTTACCAAGCGTGATGATGCTGGGGTGTAACCGGCGGCAGGCGCGGTAGCAAAAGACGGGACAAGAACATGGAACACATTTTGCTGCGTGACCTTGACATCCCCGACATCCGGAACTTCGACGTCTATGTGGCGAACGGGGGCTATGAAGGGCTGAAGAAGGCCGTTCGCGAACATACGCCGGAAGAAGTGATCAAAATCGTCCTGGAGTCGAATCTGCGTGGGCGAGGCGGGGCCGGGTTCCCGACCGGCCGCAAATGGAGCTTTATCCCCAAGGATGCCCCGATCAAGTACGTGGTGGTCAACGCGGACGAGAGCGAGCCGGGGACGTTCAAAGACCGGCAGATCCTCGAAAAGAACCCGCATCAGTTGATCGAAGGCGCCATGATCGCCGCCTACGCCATCCAGGCAACCGCCGTCTATATCTACTGCCGCGGCGAGTTCTGGGATCTGGCGCACGCGCTGGAAGAGGAAATCGAGGCGGCGCGCCAGGCGAATCTGGTCGGAGAGGATGTTCTGAGCAGCGGGTGGAACTGCCCGGTGTATGTGCATCTTGGCGCCGGGGCGTACATCTGCGGCGAGGAAAGCGCGCTGCTCAACAGTCTGCAGGGCCTGCTTGGCCAGCCGCGCGTCCGGCCCCCGTTCCCGGCACAGCCCGGCGGCGGCCTGTATTACGCGCCGACCGTGGTCAATAATGTTGAGACGCTCGCTAATGTGCCCTGGATTATCCAGAACGGTGCGGCGGCGTACAAGGCGATCGGCACACCTGAAAGCTCGGGAGTCAAGATCTTCTGCCTCAGCGGGCACATCGCCCGGCCGGGCAATTACGAGTTGCCGTTCGGGATCACCTTCCGCGAGCTGATCTTCGAACACGGCGGGGGAATTCCCGACGGCAAGAAGTTGAAGGCCATTCTGCCGTCTGGTGCCAGTGGGCCGGTGCTGCCCGCGACAGACGAGGTGCTTGATGCGCCGCTGACGTATGAGAGCGTCGCGGCTTTGGGCAGCACGCTCGGATCGGCATCCTTCATTCTGATGGACGAGGATACCGATATGGTCTGGGCGGCGGCCAAGATGACGCATTTCTTCAAGCATGAAAGCTGCGGAAAGTGCACGCCTTGCCGCGAGGGAACCTATTGGCTGGAGCGCATTTACCGGCGGCTGCTGCGCGGTGACGGCACAATGCGCGATCTGGAGCTGCTTAAGAGCATCCCACGCAATATGCAGGGCGGCGTGACGCTGTGCGCACTGGGGGAGTTCGCTGCAAACCCCGTGCTGTCGACCGTCCAGCACTTCTACGCGGAATACGAAGAATATGTGCGCCGCGCCGAAGCCTCGCGCGAGGCCCGGCAGGCTGCCGAACAGATGCACGACTACACGCTCGGCGAAGCCGGCGAACTGCCCGAAGCCGTTGGGCAGGGGGGTGTGTGGTGACTCGCGTGGCGGTGGACGCGGATATGCCCGACAGCGCCCTGCTGCTGAGCGAGACGATCGCGCAGGTGCCTGACGAGCCGGTCAACTACCTTTTGCGCGGCGAGGTGTGGCTGCGCGCGGGGGACACCGGGCGCGCTGCCGATGACTTCCTGAAAGCGCGGAAACTGGCCGAGCGCCGTTGGGCGAGCAGCGCATGGGGATATCTCGACCAGGCCTACCGTGACCGGGCCGAGGCGGGCCTTGCCGCGTGCGGTGCTTCGGGCGCACGCCAGCATGAACCGGAACAGTCTTTGAGGCTCTGATCTGCTGAGGAGCAACATGACCGAAACCGTTACGTTCTATATCGATGGTCAGGCCTATCAGGTAGCAAAGGGTACGAATCTGGTCGATGCGGCCAAGATGCACGACATCGACATCCCTGTGTTTTGCTATCATCCCAAGCTCAAGCCGGTCGGCATGTGCCGGATGTGCCTGGTTGAGCTGGGTTCGCTGTCGGTCAACCGCGAAACCGGCGAGGTTGAGCGCGACGAGCACGGCCAGCCGGTTTTCCGCTGGTTCCCACGCCTGCAGACGGCGTGCACGCAGGTGGTGACCGACGGATTGGCGGTCCGCACGACAACTGAGACTGTGGTCCAGGGGCGCAACAGCATCCTGGAGTTTCTGCTGACCAGCCACCCGCTGGATTGCCCGGTGTGTGACAAGGGCGGCGAATGCCCGCTCCAGAACTTGACTATGGGCTACGGCCCTGGCGAGTCGCGGTTCTTGATCGACGACAAGATCCGGCTGGACAAACACGTCCCGCTCGGCGAGTTGATCTATCTGGACCGCGAGCGCTGCATTCAGTGCGCGCGCTGTACGCGCTTCTGCGATGAGATCGTCGGCGACGACGTGCTGGCGTTCCACGAGCGCGGTCGCCGGCTGCAGATCGTGACGATCAGCGATCCCCCCTTCGATACCAAATTCAGCGGCAACACGACTGACATCTGCCCGGTGGGGGCACTGACGACGGCCGATTTCCGCTTTGGGGCGCGCCCCTGGGAGCTGCAAGAGGAAGCCACCATCTGCCCGCACTGCCCGGTTGGCTGCAACCTGAGCGCCGGCACGCGTCTGGACCGCGATGCGGGCGGCCAGAAGATCATCAAGCGCATCATGCCGCGCCAGAACGAGTGGGTCAACGAGATCTGGATCTGCGACAAGGGCCGCTTCGGACACCACCACACGCGCGCCGAGGGCCGGCTCGAGCAGCCGATGATGAAGCAGAACGGCGCGTGGGTACCGATCGACTGGCCGACAGCCTATGATCTGGTTGCGGCGAAACTCAAGCAGTATGGGGATTCGCTCGGCGTGCTGGCCGGTCCGGATTTGTCGAATGAGGACCTGTGGGAGCTGCGCAAGCTGGCCGGGCTGGTTGCT
>DYEN01000056.1 GCA_020725705.1 Anaerolinea sp. | reverse complement strand
GGCGACGGCAGCGCAGGCAGGCCGCCGCCTCAGCCGGGTTCATCGTGCCGCAGGCCGGGCACTGGACCAGGTTGCCGTAGATGAGCGGCTCCTCGTCGTAGCCTTCGTCGCGGCCTGTGCGGAAATAGAAAAACAGCATCACGGCGCCGACCAACAACGCGCCCAGCGCGCCCAGCGCCACCACCAGCAAAATCAGCGTTCCCACGGTTGTCTTCTGGCTCGTCGTTCCAGCTTCTGCCGTCTGATGCCCCCGAGTTTATCAAAAGACGCCGCGCCGGAACAACTACCGCCGCCCACCTCTTGCCCCATGCCGCCGCACCGGGATTGCCTCGCGCCGGCATATGGCGCGTGTGTCAAGCAGGGATCAAAAATAAAGCCGCTTTCGCCCGGCTGGAACGAAAGCGGCTCGCGGGTTAACGCCCCGACGTCACCCGTTCACGGCGTGGGGATGATCGACGCGCACCAGATCGAGTTCCGCCGCGCGGGCGTTCGCCTCGACCTGTTCGACCGACTTCATGCCGGGGATGACGCACGTCACGGCGGGGTGCATCAGACACCAGGCCAGCGCCCACGACGCCATATCCACGCCGGGCGGCAGCTCCATCGCGCGGATACGCTCGACCTCTTCCAGATTCTGCCGGACGCGATCCTCTTTGAAGCGCGCGCGAACGTCGTTGGGCGCGAAGCGGTCGCCGGGCTGGTACTTGCCGCTGAGAAAGCCGCTCGCCAGCGGGACGCGCGCCAGCACGCCGAGGTCTTGCTCCTGACAGGCGGGCAACACTTCGACTTCGGCGGCGCGGTCGAGGCGGTTGTAGACCACCTGGATCGCCCCGGCGCCGACCTCGCTTGCCCGCAGCGTCTGGTAGGTGTTGGTGTTGGGGCTGATCGACAGCCCGAGGTGGCGGATCTTGCCGGCCCGCACCTGATCGTTGAGCATCTCCCACAGCTCGGGCTGGTCGAACGCCTCGTTGGGGCCGGAGTGGAACTGGTACAGATCGACGTAGTCGGTTTGCAGCGCGCGCAGAGATGCTTCAAGCTGCTCGCGCACCGCCTCGGGCGTCCATGCCTCGTCACGGTCCAGGTGTCCGTTGAAGCGGTGGCCGAACTTGGTCGCGATGATCCACTGCTCGCGCTGGCCCTTGATCGCCTCGCCGATCAGCGCTTCCGAGAGGTGATCGCCGTAGCACTCGGCTGTGTCGATCAGGTTGATGCCCAGCTCCTGGGCGCGCCCGAGGATGCGGTTGACGGACGCCTGGTCGAACGCCATCCCCCACTCGCCGCCGAACTGCCACGTCCCGACGCCGACAACGGACACCTCAAGTTCGGTGCGCCCCAAACGACGATACTTCATAATCAATGGTCTCCTTTGCTCAATGAACACTCTCAAAAGCGATTATAGCGATCCGCACGATCCGGGCGCATGGTTGCGCCGGACCACACCGACCGCTTACAGTATAGGGTGACGATCGTAAGAAGACTAATCGCCGCGCTCTGGGTTGCTCAATGCGGTTGCCGGTGCGGGCGTCGTTCGCCGGCAGGATTACGCCCAACGGCACCGGCGGGTGGGGCAAGCTCCGCCCAATTCGCCGCGTTGTCCCGTGCGAGAGAGCGCAACAGCGTAGGCGGCCGGCTGGCCGCGAGGACCTATGCCCATCACCATCCACGAACTGCACCGCTGGGACCTGACGCCCGCCGAAGCGATCGCGCTCCAACACGAACTGGCCCCGCAGATCGACACCGCGACGCCGCTGCCGCTCGACGAACTGCGCCTGGTCGGCGGAATCGACGTCAGCGTCAAGGACAACATCAGCCGGGCCGCCGTCGTTGTGCTGAGCTACCCGGCGCTGGAAGTCGTCGAGCGTATCACGGCGGCCATCCCCACGCCCTTCCCCTACATTCCCGGTCTGCTGTCGTTCCGCGAGGGCGCGGTGATCGTGGACGCGCTGCGCCAACTACGTGCCACGCCGGACGTGTTCATCGTCGACGGGCAGGGGATCGCGCACCCGCGCCGCATCGGGATCGCGTCGCACATCGGGCTGTGGATCGACGTGCCGACGGTCGGCTGCGGCAAAACGCGCCTGACTGGGACGCACGGGCCGGTCCCGCCCGACAAAGGCGCCTGGACACCGCTGATCGATCACGGGGAGATCATCGGGGGTGTGCTGCGCACGCGCGAGGCGATTCAGCCGGTGTTTGTCTCGGTGGGCAACCGCGCCACGCTCGAAACTGCGCTGGAACTGGTACTGCGCTGCACCACGCGCTACCGCCTGCCGGAGCCGATCCGCGCCGCGCACAACACCGCCGGGCAGAGCGACGCCGCCCCGCCCGGCCAACTCCCGTTGTGGTAGGCGATCCTTTGCGGCGCGTCAGGGCCGCTCGCCAATCGTCACCGGCCGCTCCTGCACTACGCCGCCGCGCACGATGCGCGCCGTGACCGTCTGCCCGACGCGGTCTGCGCTGAGAGCCGTCTGTAGGTCATCCATGTAGCGGATGCGCTGGTCACCCAGCGCCACAAGCGTATCGCCCAGCAGCAACCCCGCCTGGTCCGCCGGGCTGCCCGGTTCCACGCTGACCAGCAGCAGACCGGTCTCCTGACCCAGCTCGGCGGCCAGGGCATCCGGCAGGCGCACCGGCTGCGAGCCGATGCCCAGGAAGCCGCGCCGCACGCGCCCGTGCGCCAGTAGTGCCTCGACCACGCGCCGCAGCGTCGCCGCCGGGACGGTCAGGCTGGTCCCGCGCAGCAGCGCCGATGTGTTCAGCCCGATCACCTCACCCGCCGCGCTGAGCAGCGGGCCGCCCGAAAAGCCGGGGTACATGACCAGATCGGACAGGATGTAGCGGTCCACGTAGCCGCCTGCCGGAGTCCGCCAGCCGTCTTCCAGCGCGCTGAGCACGCCCAGCGACACCTGGATCGCGTCGCCGGGCCGCCCAAGCGCCAGCACAAGCTGGCCCACGCGCAGGCTCGCGCCGTCCGCCCACCCGGGGGGTGTGAGATCGCCGGCCTGGACGCGCAGCACGGCCAGGTCGGTGCTGGGGTCGCGGCCCACCAGCGACGCCGCGACGGTGCGCCCATCCGCCAGGCCGACGGTGATCCCCTCGTCGCGCCGGACGGTGTGATGCGCGGCGACGATCACCCCGTCGCCCGACCAGACAATTCCGGAAGCCGGGAAGCGCCGCCGCGCATCAACCCGCACCACGGCCGGGCTGGCGCCTTCAACCGTGGCGGCAAAATCGTTGGATACCTGCTCGAGCATACTTGCCACTGATTCGCTCTCCTGGCGCCGCGCGCCACTGTGTTGATGTCGGTTGATTCAAGGATAGGCCGGCGCCCGCAGCGCGTGATCAGCTTTCCGGGGGGTTCAGCCCTGACCGAATGGACAGGTCAGGCGGTCAGCAGGCCCAGCCGGATCGCCAGGACGACCGCTTCGGTGCGGCTCTGCGCGCCCAGCTTGCCGAGGATTGCGTTGAGGTGAAACTTGACGGTGTGTTCGCTGATGCCCAATCGCTGCGCGATGGCTCGGTTCGCCAGCCCTTCGGCCAGCAGTGCCAGCACGTCCATCTCGCGCGGGGTCAGACGGTCGACGGGCGCGCGGGCTGCCGGGGGTGGAAGCCCCGGCTCCAGCGACGAATTGAACAGCGCCGGATCGAACGTCGCCAGCCCGGCACATACCGCCTGCAAGGCAGCGGCGAGCTTCTCCGGCTCGACCGAGCGGGGCAGCAGTCCGCGCGCCCCCGCCGCCCACAGTGGCGCGCTCAGCCCTGCCTCAGGGATCAGCACGACGAGCGGCGCGGCAGCATCCCACTCGGCCAGCGCCTCGGGCAGTTCGTCCGCGTCCCAGCCGACATCCCACACCACCGCGTCCGGCCGGTAGAGCGCCAGCGCCGCGTCAGGATCGTCCGCTCCGGACACCTGCCCGACGACCGTACAGCCTTCCTGCCCGGCCAGCAGCGCAGCCAGCCCGGCGCGCACCAGCGGATCGTCAGCCACAATCAGCACGCGTATCTCATCCATAGGCCCAATCATAGACGCTGGCGCAGGCGCGCGGCAACCGTCCGCCGCCGTCACATGAAGACCGGACCGCATTTATGAAGTTTGTCTTAATAATATCTCACGACTTCGCCGTTTGCGGCTATACTGTGGGGTATAGGATGCGTTCACGCGTGGGGAACCGGCGTGCTGTGAACGGGGCGGGCTTGGGACGCTAAATAGCCCAAAACTCCGATTTACGCCGCTGCCGCCCCGCGCTATAACTCATCGCAGCGGAATCGTTGCGACCGTCCAGGCGGGCCAGGCATCGGCATGAGCATAAACCGGCTGTCTACCGCGCAATCCACAGCCTTCCACACCCAGGGGCCGCTCGCGCCAGACGCAGCGCATCTGTATGTGCTGCGCCCGGCTGACGCGCTGCTGGAAAAGCTGATCGACCGGCGCGAAACGATCGCCCTCATCGGCCCACGACTGAGCGGCAAGTCCAGCATGCTGCTGCGCCAGTGGGCGCGGCTGCGCGCCTCGCCGCGTGTCGTCCCCGCCTACATCGCGCTCGGAACGCTGCAACACCTCATCGAGCCGGAATGGTATGCTCAGCTTCACGCTCGTCTGGCGCAGCAGGCGGGCATCACCCCGCCGCTGGTGGACCCCCGCGCGCCGCACGCGCTCGCCTTCCAGGACGCAATCGTGGACGCCCTGGAAGGACCGCTGCGCGGCAAGGCGCTGGTCATCATGCTCGATCAGGTTGAGGCGGTGCCCCCGGCATTCGGCGCGGCCTTCTTCGCCACCCTGCGCGAGATGGTCGTCAACCGCTGGATGGAGCCGGCCCTGCAGAACGTGACCTTTGTGCTGGCCGGGCGCTTCATGCCCGACGATCTAATCCAGAATCCGACCATCTCGCCTTTCCGCGTGGCGGAAACCGTCTACGTCTCCGACGCCGATCTGGAAGCGCTGACGTATCTGGTCGCCCAGCTTGCCACCGAGACGCGCCAGATCGCCTCGGACGTCCCCGAGCGCATTTTTGAGTGGACCGAAGGGGACGTTTACCTGACGCACCGGCTGTGCGCTGCGCTGGCACAGGACGTACCCGAGGGGGCGGTGCTGCTGTCGGACGTCGACCGGGCCGTGCGCCGCCACCTGTTCGAGGACGAGCTGTTCCGCCGGATGTGGCGCCAGATCCAGGCCGATCCGGACATCAGCGCGCTGGTCGCGACGCTGCTGAATCACCGCGAAACGGTGCGCTTCACGCTGCTCCAGCGCCACATCATGCAGGCGTGGCTCGAAGGCGCCGTCCGGCCGGACCCGCTGGGCAACTGCGTGCTGCGCAGCCTGGTTCACGAGAGCGTCTTCTTCGTGCTGCAGAAAAGTGGATCGCGTGCAGAGCACCCGCGCCGCCCCGCGCTGCACGGGCGCCCCGGCGACGAAGGTGTGCTGCATGGCCGCTACCGCATCGATCATGTCATCCATCCGGGGATGACCAGCTATGTCTACCGCGGCACCGACCTGGGTACCGGCGAGATGGTGGCGATCAAGCAGCTTATGGTCTCGCGCGAGATGAACGAGATGGCTTGGCACCGCTTCCGGCGCGAGGCCGAGGCGCTCAAGCAGCTTGACCATCCCAATATCGTCCGCCTGCGCGACGCCTTCCGTGACGATGATTTCGAGTACATCGTGATGGAATACATCTACGGCGGCTCGCTCTTCGACCGGCTCAACCGCGAGGGACGGCTGCCGTTGCATCAGGTGCTGCTGATTGCCGAACAGCTTGCCAGCGCGCTCGACCACGCCCACGCGCGCGGCATCATCCATCGCGACGTCAAGCCGTCCAACATTATGCTGACGGCGGACTACGTGCCTCTGTTGGCAGATTTCGGCATCGCTCGCCTCATCGGCACCTCGAACGTCACCCAGCCGCGCACACTGATCGGCACCACGCCCTATCTCAGCCCGGAGGCCTGCCTGGGCGATCAGGTGGACGCCCGCGGGGACCTCTGGTCGCTGGGGATCATTCTCTACGAGATGTTGGCCGGGTCCGTCCCGTTCACCGGCCGGACAGACGAGCAGATCGCCCGCGCCATCCTCGACAGCCCGCTGCCCGATCTGCGCGCCATCCGCCCGGACGTGCCCGACGCCGTCGTCGCCTTGCTGAGCGACATCCTCGCCAAGCACCCCGCCGACCGGATCGCATCCGCTCGCGTCGTTCATGACCGGCTGCGCGCGCTGCGTGTGGCGCTGAACGGCGACGGTCGGGGGCGCTAGCCCTCTGACGGACCGACGCGGTACAGCTCCAGCGCGATCCCGCCGAACGGCCGCTCGAAACGCGCCACCCGCTCACGCTGCACCGGCAGCCGGTCGAGGTCCACGAAGGGTGCGTCCGGCTCCGCCAGCAGATACGTTACCGTCTCTGACGCGAAGAAACGCTCCAGGTCGGCGGTCACCGCGTCGAGATGCTCGCCTTCCCAGCCGAAGAACGGGCATTCCAGGTTCACCACGCCGTCTTCGGGCAGATAGAGGCGCAGCGCGTGACAGCCGACGATGGTGCTGACGACCGGCACGCGCCCGCTGGGTGTGGAACGCGGCAAAGTCTGCATCGCCTCGACCGCCTCGCGCCAGCCGAAGCCCGACGAGAAATTGGTGTAGTATTCCCAGCGGTCGTGTTCGGGCAGGCGCAGGGCGAGCGGGTCATTCCAGGCATTCCAGGCGAAGGGCAGGGCGACCGCCGCGCCCCACACCCCGATCGCCCCCGCCACTACGGCACGCGCCGGTCCGCGCCCCACACGCCGCGCCAGCGCGTCCGCCACGCCCCACAGCCCCGCCGCCACCCACACCAGCAGCGGCGGGATGCCCGGCAGCCAGTAGCGGTTAGACGGATCGGGCGAGAGCGCCAGGATAATGCTCCACGGCAGCAGCGTGCACAGCGCCAGATAGAGCGCGAGCCGCCGCCAGCGCCAGAGCGCCCAGGCCGCCGCGCCCAGCGCCGCGATCACCGCCGCCGGGCCGTAGAACCCGGCCAGCGTCTCGCCCAGCGCCGGGATGTTGGCCGCGAGCACGCGCTCGAACCCACCCGTCACAAACAGGTTCGTGCCCACCAGCAGCACCGGCTCTTGCTGCACCTGGCGGAAGATCGGGAACAGGATAAACGGCAGCCCGCTGATCAGATTGAACACGTAGGCGGTCGCCAGCGCGGGCCGGTAGCGCGGCGGGACGATCCGCGCCAGCCGCGCCCGCCAGCCGGAGCCGGCCGGCGCGCGCTCGCGCTCGCCCAGCGTCCAGATCGCCGCCAACGAGACCAGTGCGAAGGGCGCGGCGGTCAGCTTGGCGAGCACCGCCAGGGACACAAACAGGCCGCTCAGCAGCCCGGCGCGCCGCGTGGGCCGCCGCGCCAGCCGGATCCCCGCCCAGACGGCCAGCACCCCGAAGGCGGCGGCGAGCTGGTCCGCCAGGATCATGCGCTCGTAGAAAATGAGATAGGGCGAGAGGGCGTAGAGCAGCAGCGCCAGTGCCCCCACCGCGTGCCCGAACAGCGTCCGCCCCACGCGGTACGTCGCCGCCATGCCGATCAGGATCGCCAGTGCGTAGACCAGCCGCCCGCCGTGCAGCGCGTCGAGCCGGTCGAAGCCGAACAAGCCCAACCAGTAATAGCCGAGCAGCTTGCCCGCGGTGAACGACACCGGATCGTCGAAGCGCCACACGATCTCGCTGCGGCGAATGTGCAGCGACTCGTCGTTGAAGGCGGGCATCGCCAGGGCGTCGTGCGCCCGCACGAAGAACGCGACCAGCAGCAGCGCGACGATCAGCATAAGCTGCGGCGCGGCCAACGGGCGTGCGCGTACAACAGGCGGGGTCACAGTCTTCTCCTCACTCTGCCAGTGCGATCCGATACAGGCGCACAGGGACGCCTTCACGCGGGCGGGGATACTCGCGCAGCAGCGTCCAGATGAACGGCAGGCGCTCCAGGTCGTACACACCCAGCCGCTCGACCGCCATGTACAGCACCGGCTCGCGCTCCGCCCAGGCGATCAGGTGCATGGTCATCTCGTCCTGCGCGGCGGTGTCCCACATGAACAGCGGGCAATCCAGCACAACGTGGTTGGGCGCCGTCCAGTACAGCGGCAGCGAGTGACATGCCGGCAGCCAGCCGATCACCGGGATGCGCCCGCCCTCGCCCGGCGGCAAATGCGGCAGGTCGCGCGCCAGATCGCGCAGCGCATAGCCCGACGAGGTGTTGGTGAGGTACTCCCACGTGTCGCGCGCAGGCAACGCCAACCCCGCCGGATCGTCGATCGCCTGCCGGGCGAACGGCGCGGCGAAGGCGATCGCCCACAGCCCCAGCGCGATCCCCGCAGCCGGAGCCAAGCGCGGCGCGCGGCGGGATAGCTCGCGCACGCCCCCGGCGGCGATGGCCAGCAAGAACGGCACGCCCAGCACCAAATAGCGCGTCGAAAGCTGCGCCGCCACCAGGATCACGCCCGCCCAGGGCAGCAGCACCCCCGCCAGCAGGAAGGTCAGCGCGCGGGGCCGCCAGCGCACCAGCGCCGCGCCAAGCACACCGATCAGCCCTGCCAGCCCCGGCGAGAGGAACACGATCGTAGCGCGGGCCGTCTGCTCCAGGTTGGCCGCGATCTGTGCCAGCCGATCGTCGGTGCTGTACAGCCCTTCCTCGATCACAACGCGAGCCTTCGTGCCGCCGATCTCTTGCATCAGCAGGTAGCCGAGCGAGGGCGCCAGCACCAGCGCGCATGCCAGCCCGGCGGCGATCAGCGGGCGCCGGTATTGCGGAGCGGCCAGGGAACGCCAGCCGCCCGGCGCCCGGAGCGCAATCGCCAGCGGGATCAGCGCGCCGAGTGGCAGGGCGATCAGCTTGGCGAGCGCCGCCGCGCCCAGCAACAGCCCGGCCACGGCTCCGCGTCCCGCCGAAGGACGCGCCGCCAGCCGCAGCGCGGCGATCGCCAGCGCAACGCCGATCGCCGCCGTGAACGCGTCTGCCAGCGCCAGCCGCTCGAAGAACAACATCAACGGCGCCAGCGCGTAGAGCGCCAGCGCGATCAGCCCTGCCGCCCGGTCGAACAGCCGCCGCGCCAGGGCATAAGTCAGCGCCCCACCCAGCGGCGCCCACAGCGCAGTCGCGACGCGCGCCAGCCAGGCACTCTCCGGCGTGTTCAGACCAAACAGGCCGATCCAGTAATAGAACAGCAGCTTCTTGGGATTGAGCGACTCGCCCAGGTCGGAGAACTGCCACACCACCCGCCCCCGCAGAATATGCAGGCTTTCGTCCACGAACACAGGCATCTGGAGTGGGCGATGCGCGCGCAGGGCGAACAGCAACACGAGCAGAACCACCGCCGCCAGCAGATGCGCAGCAGCAGGGCGAGAGCGGGGAACGGCGCGAGCCGGAGCGGTCACAATGGGCGGCCATTTCCTGGCGCGCGGCGGCCCGGCAGCGGATCAGCCGCGCAGATGCCACAGGGAACCATCGAGGCAGGCACGCAGCAGCCACCGGTCCACCCCGGCGGACGGTCCGGGCCGCTCCGGGTGCCACTGCACGCCGAGCACCGGCAGCGCGCGGTGCCAGAGCGCCTCGACCACCCCATCTTCCTCTGAAAGCGCGATTCCTTCAAGTTCCGGCGCGAGGGTGGCGGCGGTCACGCCCTGGTGATGGAACGAATTGACGCGCAGCACCGCCCCGCCGAGCATTTCCGCCAGGCGCGCGTGCGTCAGCGTGATCGGGTGGTCGCCGTGCGTGTGGTCCGGACCGCCGGGCAGCAACGCGGCGATGTCCTGCACCAGCGCCCCGCCGAAGTAGACGTTGAGGACCTGCATCCCGCGGCAGATGCCGATCACCGGCCTGTGATGCGCAGTGGCCCAGTCCAGCAGGCGCCACTCGGCGGCGTCGCGCTCCGGCGCGATCTCATCGCTGTGCGTGTTGGGCGCGCCGTAGCGCGAGGGGTGCACGTCGCCCCCGCCGGACAGAATCAGCCCGTCCAGGTCCAGCGCCTGGGCATAGGCCGCCGGGTCGTCCAGCGCGTTCGGAATCAGCACCGGCCAGATGCCCAGTTCCCGGCAGAAGTGGGTATACGTATGGCGCAGGAAATCGGCCGGACCGTGCGGGTCAAGACTGAGGGTAACGGCGAGCTTGAGCATGGCAGACCGGCAGCAATCAGGGTGTAGGCGTGGGGACGGCGCGCTGCTGCGCCTCGTACTCCACCAGCAGTGCCATCTGCGGCGGGGTGATGTTGATGAACGGGCGCGTGCGCCGGATGGTGGCGAGGGCCTCGTCAAGCGTCATGCCGGTACTGATCAGATAGGCGGCGGCGAGCGTCGGGGCGCGGCCCACGCCGCCCGCGCAGTGAATGTAAACCTTGCGGCCCGCGGCGATCTGCTCGCGCACGAAGGCCACGCCGCGCGCCACATCTTGCGCGGAGATCGCGTCGTCGTCGACCGTGGGCAGGTGGCAATATTCCGCCAGCGCCAGCCCGTGCGCGGCGTCGTCGAACTCGGCCCGCAGATTGACTCCCGCCGTAACCCCGGCCTGCTCCAGATGGCGCCTGCCACGCCGTCCGTACTGCGGGCCAACGTAAAGCTGCGGCGTTACCTCGCTGTAGCGCAGCAGTGGGACCCCGGTAAGCCTGGGCACGCCGCGCGCATAAACCCACAGCAGCGTGGTGCGCAGCCCCTGCGTGCGCAGGCGATGTACCAGGATCGCCCACCCTTTGCGCACTTTGCGCCGAAGCGTAGAGAGGAACCCCATGCCTTAACCGTCCTTTATGCGCTTGATGCCGGAGCGGTCGACCGGCCCGGCGGGCACGGCAGCCTCGGCTGGAGTCCGGCGCAGCGTCCGCGTGAGAAACACCAGCCCGCCGACGAACGCGTGCCCCCAGGTCAGCACGCGCATAATGATCGCGATCACGCCGGCAGCCGAACTACTCACCCCCACCAGTCCGAGGAAGAAGACATAGGCCGATTCTTTGACGCCCAGCGCAGCGATCGAGATCGGGATCAACTCGGCGGTCGTCGCCAGCGCGATCATGGGCACAAAGCCGCTGGCCGGGATCGGGTCGGTCACCGCCACCAGCACCAGATAGGTCGCGATCATCGTCAGCGCGTTGGCGAGCATGGAGAGCAGCACAACCTGCCCCAGCACGGCCGGGCTGTGAAGTTGCTCGGTGAAGGCGTGCTGCAGGTGACGGCCCTTCTCGACCAGCCGCCCCAGCCCCACGCGCTCCGCCAGCGCCGCCACCGGGCCAAACAACCACCCCTGGCGCAGCATGATCACGCCCGCCAGCCCGCCAACAAACAGCGCGTGAACCAGCAGCACAAACGGCAGCGGCACGCGCCCCGGCTCCAGAAATAGCGCGAACAGGCTCCCGGCTCCGGCCACGGTCAGCAAGCCGATCCCCCGCTCCAGCAGCACGGACGAGGTTGCGTCTGCTCTGCGGCCGGTTGCCGCCGCTGCATCCACAGCGCGCACCGCGTCCCCGCCGACCGAGGTCGGCAGCACGGTGCTGAAAAATGCGCCGACAAAATACGTCCCCAGCAGGCGGCGGAAGGGTAACTCCAGGCCGCTTTCGCGCACAAACAGCCCCCACCGGTAGGCTTTCACCGTCGTGCTGAGCAGCGTCAGCAGCCAGGCCAGCGGGATCATCGACCAGTTGACACTGCGCAGTTGCTCGGCGTCATTCGCTACCAGCGACAGCACAAACGCCATCAATACGGCGGCAACGATCAGACGCAGCCACATCAGCAGGCGGTCACGCCGGCGCCTGGCCCATGCTAGCAGCGCGCGCGACAAAGAACGGGAGCGTGCCGTCGAATCGCTCATGCAGACCGTGTGCTCTCACCGGTTGGCACTACATCACGCATGGATCACCTGAATCTCTACCAGCCTATACGAGCAGCCGGGCCGGAAGTAGCGCGTTACAGGCAGCAACCGGCTGAATTCCCCTCGCCAGCGGCAGCCCGGCGATTATACCAGCCCGCTCCACCCGCGCCAATCGCCCGGTCACACCGCCTATATGTAGATCGTAAACAACATTGCGGCGGGTGCAATCGGCCCTTGACTTCCACTCCGAACAGCCCGATCATTGATTTAGCATTGTTCGCATCGACCGAGCTATGCGCTGCGGGTGCAGCGCGCCAGACCCCCGTGAGGCGAGGGTTTTTTGTTGCATGGAACCCCCAGGCGAAGCCAGCCCAATGCTTGCCGAACAGGAACGGGCCAATTTCCGGCATCTGGTATTGGATGTGATGTGGTTCGGCGTGGCGTTTCCGTCGACCGCCCGTTTTCTATCCGTCTATGCCATCCGTCTAGGGGCGGGCGCGGCGCTGTTAGGCTGGATCTCGGCGCTGCCGGCCATCATCCTGCTGGCGACCTCGACGTTCGCCCCGTGGTGGCGCAGGCGCTATGCCACCACCGTTGACGCGCTGTTCTGGCCGGGGCTGGGTTTCCGGCTGGTTTTTCTGCTGCCTGCGCTGACGCCTTTCTTCCCGCGCGAGTTCCAGCCGTACTGGCTGCTGATTGCGGTTGTGCTTCCGGCCATCCCGCAGGGCGTCTCGACGGTCTTGTTCCTGGTGGTGCTGCGCGAAGGCATCAGCAGCCGCGAACTGCCGGGGCTGATGAGCCAGCGCTCATTCGCCTTCAACGTGGCCGTCGGCGTGATGACCGTCGCGTTCGGGTTCTGGCTCTCCAAGGCGCCGTTCCCGCTCAACTACCAGTTGATGTTTGTGGCAGCCTTCGCCGCGTCCCTGATCAGCCTGCTGCACGTCCAGGCCGTGCGCGAGATCAGCCCGGCGGCACTTCCGGAGCGGGTCGGCGGCTCGCTGCGGGCGCTGATGCGAACCCCCGTCTTCCAGCGCGTGGCGTCCACGACGATCCTGGTGCATTTCTCTTTCTTCACGATCCTGCCGATCATCCCGCTGTGGCTGGTGAATCGCTTCGACGCGGACGAGCGTTTCCTCTCGATCTTCGGGCTGGTCGAGATCGCTGCGGCCGCTCTGATCGCGACCGTTACCGGGCGGATCGTGCGCCAGGTCGGCAGCCGCCGGACGATCGCCGCCGGTATGGCGCTGACCGGCTTGGCCGCGCTGGTGATCGCGCTTGCACCGAACCTGTACGCCACGCTGATCGCTGCGGCCATCTCCGGCGCAGCCTGGACCGCTGCCTCGATCAGCATGTTCAACTTCTTCAGCGAGAACACCCCGCCCGAAACTGTGACGCACTTCTCCACCGTCTACAACCAGGTCGTCTCGCTCTCGATCTTCGCCGGGCCGCTGCTGGGCAGCCAGCTTGCCAGCGTGGCGCCGGAATTGAGCACGATTCTGGTTCTGGGCGCAGTGCTGCGCGTCATCGCCGCCGGGCTGATCCAGCTCGATATCTTTGGCCGTCCCCGCCGCATGCCCCAACCGGACACCGTGCAGCCCTAGCGGCTGTTATAAACCTTGCAGACCGAACCAGGGCGAAAGCCGGCGCCACGCGTCGGGGTGTGCCCGCTTAGCCCGTGAACACGCGCGTTTGTTCGGGCAGCGGGCGATCCAAGCATCGCCCCGACGAGAACAGCCGGCACCGTCGCTTCCCGTCACGTCTATACCACGCTCGCCATGCCGGGCACGGCGCACAGCGTTCTTGCGCGTTTCTTACATCATGCCGATCCATTTCATACGCGGCGCTGAGATGATTCTTACGCGGCTGTGGCACCCTGAGAGACACAGCACGGTGTATCGCACGTTGTTGGCCTGCGCTTTAATGGAGGAAGCTGACATGACGATCATGACCCGGACTTCGACGCGCCGCCCCCTGCGCACCTGGAATCAGCTTTTCAGCGATCTGTGGGAAACTATGCCCGCTACCCATCCCGATCTGCTGGCGACCGATGGCCGCCGTCCGGTGCTGCAGCCGCCGATGGACGTGATCGAAAGTGAGACCGGGGTGACGATCCGCCTGGACCTGCCCGGCCTGACCGCCGACGATGTCAACGTCCAAATCGACGGGGATCGCCTGACCATCCGCGGCGAGTTCCGCCAGCCGGAACCGCGCGAGGGCGATCGCTACGTGCTGCGCGAGCGCCGGACCGGGACCTTTAAGCGGACCCTGCGCCTGAACAATATGCTCGACACCGAGCGCATCGAAGCGACCTTCCACAACGGCGTGCTAACCCTGACGCTACCGCTGCGACCCGAGTCGCAGCCCAAGCGTATCAAGGTTCAGACCGCCTGACCTTCGCCGCGATTGCACGCGCGCCGCTTTCCAAACAGGAAGCGGCGCGCTTTTTGTTGGCGCGTGGCTTGTGCGTAGGGTAAGCGCCGGCCCACGCGCTCGACACCGCGCCGGGGCGTGTTATTCTTGAGGCGGACAATTGCCGTTTGACGCCGGTAAAGCGTAGACTCTGCGATATGACAACACGACAACAGCTTCCCCTGTTCCTGATGATCGCCGCGCTGGCGGCGCTGGCGCTGGCCGTGATGGGCGCTTTGCTCGACCCGGCCGGCGATAACTCTCCTCTGGCGGCCCGGCTCGCTCGCGCTCAGTCCGGCGCGACGCCGACACCAGGCGGCGGGTTCGGCCCGATCGTCGGCCCCGACTACACACCCCAGCCGCTTCACACGCCGCTGCCACAGACCCTGCACGAGCGGCCCTGCCCGGCGATCGTGACGGCCGAGGCGGGGGTGTCGCTTCACGGCGCGGCAGATGCGGCGTCACCGGTGGTGGGGACGGCCAACGTGCGCGAGCGGCTGACGGTGGTCGCGCTGTCCACCGACGCCGCCGGGAACCAGTGGGCGCAAACCGAGCGCGGCTGGCTGCCGCTTACGCTCAACGGCATCCAGCACGCCACGCTGGACCGCATGCGTTCCTGCGAGATCCTGAAGGGCACCACGCCGCGCACAACGCTCTTGGGCCTGCACGTGCTCAATGAAACCAGCCACGACGAAGTGCTGGCGCTGGTGCGGCGGCTGGTGGACGCCGGAATCCCGATGGGGACGGTGAAAGGGCTGAACGGCGCGGAACAGACCCTCAACGAAATCAAGATGATCTCGCCCCAGACGGTGACGGTCTTCCGCTCGCTGTGGACGGCCAACGGCATGTGGGACTGCCCCGCCGACCCGGGCGAGTACGGCGACCCGATCGAGACGGCCAACACCTGGATGAAGGGTCTCTACAGCTACTGGAACGCGGTCAACGCCGATTACTACGAGATCATCAACGAGTGCCCGGTCGAGCTAAGCTGGATCGCGGAGTTCTCGATTGAAGCGATGCGTCTTGCCAACCAGCAGGAACGCTGCCTGCTGTTGTTCTCGTTCCCCGGCGGTAACCCCACCGTCGACGCGTTCCGCGAGCTGCTGCCTGCTTACCGGTACGCGGTCGAGAACCCGTGCGCGCCGGGCCGCCATCACGGCGTCGCCCTGCATGCCTACAGCCTGGAAGACGGCCTGCTGGTCAGCGAGTCTGACAAATGGATCGCGTTCCGGCATCGCATCTTCGAAGAAGAACTGCGCCAGCGGCTGCCCGAAGCCGTCGACCTGCCGGTCTACATTACAGAGCTGGGCCAGGGCGGCGGGATGGCGATTCCGTCCTGCGAGTCGCTGATCCGCGACGCCATACAGTACACCTACCAGCTTGAGGAAGACCCGTATGTGAAGGGCTTCCACCTGTGGAGCGTCGGCTCTGGCACGCGCTGGGTGGATATCACCTCGTGCCTGCCCGCGCTGGGCGACGCGCTGATCGCCTACTACCAGGGCTAGACACGCTCGACCCGCCCCCGCTCGCGATGATCCCCGCCCCCGGCGGGGATTTTCGTTCGCGTGGGGGCCGACTTGACCAGCGCTCGCGGCGCGCATAGACTCACCATAGATGATCCACGAGGCGACACATGGCAGAAACGCGCGCCCTAAATGTGCTCATTGTTCACGGGATCGGCATCCGGCCCCGCACCCCTGCTTACGCCCACACGCTGGAAGACGGCATCCGCCACGCCTTCGATCGGGCGGTGCGCCGCCTGCGCCTGCCTGACATCCCGCGAGACGCGGCACGCGGCAGCACGGCGCTGCGCTTCGAGGCCGTCTGCTGGGATCCCGTCACGCAGCGCCCGCAGGACGCCCTGCTAAGCGTGCTGTTCGGCCAGCCGCGCATTGTGCGCCGGCTGAGCCTGACCGGGCGCCTGCGCGAAACCATCGTGGGGCTGGTTGGCGACGTAATCGCCTACGAGGCCGAGCCACACAACCCGGTCTACCAGGCTATCCACGCCGAGATGGCGCGCGGTCTGGACGCGCTGGCAACGGCCAGCGGGGGCGGCGACGCTCCGCTGACGATCATCGGGCACAGCCTGGGCAGCGTCATCGCGTCGGACTACGTGTGGGACCAGACACATGGCGCGACGCACCTCCTGGCGGCGCACGGGTTGGCGCTGGTCAATATGATCTTGCTCGGCTCGCCGATGGCGCTCTATGCCCTGCGCGGCAACGCGGGCGGCGGGCCGGAAAGCATCCGCGACAGCCTGGACTCGCCGGTCCGGATCGAGCCGGATGGCGGGTGGTGGCTCAACCTCTACGACCGGCAGGATGCGCTGGCCTGCCCGCTGGAGCCGGTTGACGCCTACCGCCGCGCGGGTGTCATCGACTGCCCGGTCCGCGCCGGGAGCTGGCTCACCGGCTGGAACCTGGGCAGCCACACCGGCTACTGGCGCTGCGCCGAAGTCGCGTCGATCATCGGGCACAAGCTGGCCATCGATTGGGCGCGGCTCAATAGCCCGCGCTTCGCCGGGCATGATGCGGACCAGGCGCTGGCCGCGCTGCGCCGCGATCTCAAGCGGCGCTGAGCCGGCGCGGGAGAGACAACGGACGATGATTCTGTGGGAAGCGGCGCTGGCCGCGTTGGGACTGTATGTGCTCGTCACCGGGCAGCTTCGCGTCATGGGACGCGCGATCCAGGGGCGGCGCGCGCGCGAAGTCGGGCTGATCTTGATCGCGCCGCTGACACTGGCTCTGATTCTGGCGCTCGGCCTTGGTGCGCTGCTGGCGCCGGGCGACGAGCCGCTGCCCGAGGACGCGGTCGATGTGCTGTCGCTGATCGAGTTTGCGCTGGTCGCGGCGGCGGTCGGCGTCGCCGTCTATCTCGTCTTCGCCGGCGAGCAGACGCTGGGCAAGGTCTGGCGCGCAGAAGCCGAATCCGGCGCCGATCCGTCCCTCAGCGCGCCACAGGGTCGGATGACGGTGGCCCAGGCCGCGCAGGCCCTAGAGCTGAGCGAGCTGGAAGTGCTTGCCCTGATCCGGGCCGGCGCGCTGCCGGGTGTGCGGGCCGGACGGAGCTACCATGTCGATCGGCGCGCGGTCGAGCGGCTGCGCCGCCAGCGCACGGGGCACACCTAGATGCTCGAATGGCCCTTTCCCCCGTTTATGGATCCGGCCTGGCGCGACGCGCACCGCCGCGCCGCCGCGCAGTGGGCCGCCGATCTGCTGCAAAGCGGCGGCGTGATCTTCGACAGCGAAACGACCGGGCTTGGCCCCGGCGATGAATTCGTGCAGGTGGGCGTGATCGACCTGCAGGGCAGCATCTTGCTCGATGCGCTGGTGCGCCCCTCACGCCCGATCCCGCCGGATGCCACCGCCGTGCACGGCCTGACCGATGCCGATGTCGCGCTGGCGCCGGCCTTTCCGGGGGTCTACGACGCGCTGCGCGAGGTGCTCGGCGGGCGGCATGTCATCGTCTATAACGCGGACTACGACCGCCGCATCCTCTGGCAGACCTGCCGGCTTTACGGCCTGCCGATGATCGAGGCGGCAGACTGGCACTGCGCGATGAAAGGCTACGCGCGCTTCAACGGCGCGTGGAGCAGCCGCTACGGCGATTTCCGCTGGCTTCGCCTGACGGTGGCCTGCGCTACCGAGGGGATCCCGGTTGTCCGGGCGCACAGCGCGCTCGCGGACTGTCGCCTGACGCTGGCCCTGCTGCGGGCGATGGCCTCGGCGCTGTAAGCGCGCTAGGCGCACAGACAAGGGAGCGCGGTTTGCCATGGATCCGGAAACGGAGCGCACTCTGCGCGACGCATACCACCTGATCAAGCGCGGTCACAAAGACGCGGCGCGCGCCCGGATCGTGGCCGTCCTGGCGCGCGACCGGGACAATATCGACGCGTGGTGGCTGGCCGCGCATGCCGCCGCCTCGCCCGCTGATATCCGGCTGGCGCTGGCCCAGGTGCGCCGCCTCGATCCCCAACACGCGCCCGCTGCCGCCGCGCTTGCCTACCTCGACCGCGCCTATCCGCTCGACGCCAGCCTCGCGCCAGACGCGCTTGTTCCGCTGCCGCCCCCGGGGCACAAAGCCCCGCCGCTGCCCCGCCGCCGGCGCGGGCGCACCCGCTGGGTGTGGAACGCGGTGCTGGTCGCCGGATTGCTGGCGCTGGCCTTCGGCGTGACGGCGCTTGTCGGCCAGATCGCAGGCATGACCTGGCTCGACGATCTGGTGGACCGCGCCGGGGAAACGCTCGGCGTTGAGACGCGGCCCGGCGCGCGCGGCGAACTGGGCCGGGTGGTCACCGGCCCGCCGGATGCGCCGCGCGAGCTGCCGGTCACGCAGCGCAAGCCGGTCAGCTTCGACAGCGTGCTGGTCGGCTCGCTGCGGCCCGATGAAGCACACATCTGGACCTTCAGCGCGCAGGCCGGGGCGGAAGTGGCAGCCATGATCCAGTTCACCCGTGCGGGCGACGCCCGCCATGTGATGGTCCTGCGCGACGCCGCGGGGACGATCCTGGCGCGCGGCGACGGCACAGCCCAGAGCGCCACGATTACCCTGGTCCACGCCCTGCCCCAGACCGGCGCCTACGAGATCGTGCTCGCCGGCTCGCCGGACGGCGCGCGCGGTGATTATGCGCTTGGCGTCAGCCTGCTCCGCTAGCGCCGCTGGACACACGCCGCCTGCCGCGCTATCCTTGCCCCGTTTCACCCGCATACAGGCCAGGCCGCAGGAGTGTGACATCGTGGAGCGTTGGGAGACAGCAGGGCGCCGGTGGCTCGCCAGGGGACTCATCGCAGGGATGGTCGTCGCGCTCGCGCTGGGCGGGGTTGCGCCGCGCGCCGCTGCTCAGCAGGACGCGATCGACCGGGCGCGCTACGTCGTCCAGCAGTGGCTGCAACACCGGCTCGGCAAGCCCGGCCTGCTGCTGATCGAGTACACCTACTCGCTGACTACCTGGCCGAATACCGCGCTCGGCTGCCCGGTCGAGGGACAGACCTATGTCGAGGAAGAAGTCACCGGTTATCGCTGGACGTTCCTTTTCGACAATCTGGTGCGCTACGAGGTCCACAGCCGGCAAGACGGCAGTGACCCGGTCCTGTGCTGGGCGACCAGCATCACCGGCGATGTCCAGCTTGGTCTCTATACCTCGCCCGCCTTTGCGATCCTGACGTCCGAAGCGTGGCTTGTCTTTCCCAACGAAAGCGGGAGCGAAGTGCTGTTCGCCCCGCAGCAGGCGCCGACCTGCGAACAGCCGGGAATGCGCGTCACCGTGCTGGGGCGCATCGCCAGCAGTGTCACGGCGGACCAGCTTCTGACCGAGCGCCTGACCGCGCTCGGCGCCGCCGACGATCCCGCCGCGCGCGAGGCGACAGGGACGTTCGGTCGCTCGACGGTGGTCGAAATACCCTGCGACGGGGCGCCGCGCCAGCTTAAGCTGACCGTGTTCGTCCACTACGGCATGGCCTACCAGGTCGAGCAGTGGGCGCCCGCCGCGCAGTTCGACCGCTGGAACGGGCTGTTCCGCAACATGCTGAGCCAGTTCACGCCGGGCACGGGCGCGCTGAGCGCCGCACTCATCCAGCCCACGCCGCCCGCTGCCCCCGCCGCCGAGTCTGCCGCGCCGGAGCCGGGCGCACCCGGCGAAGCAGCAGAGGCGAGCGATCAGCCGGAGGGCGATGCCCCGCCCCCGGTCGACCTGGCGGCGCTGCCCCCGCTGCCGCTGGCGCATGTCTTCGTGGGCGACGTCTTCCTCGGCGCGCTCAACGACATCCCCGGACGCAGCGTGACCAACGCACCCGCCGTCGAGCACCGCTTCGTGACCTTCGCGCCGAGCGGGCTGGCGATCGCCTTCATCGACGCGGATACTGCCCAGCTCCGTATGCTGCCGGTTGCCAACATCTCACCGCGCACCCTGGCGGACAACGTCGCGCCGGACTTCCCCCCGGCGTGGAGTCCGGACAGCGCGCAGATCGCCTACGTCGCGGCAGAGCCGGACGGCGCGGAGGGGCCCACACGGACGCTCTACACGGTCCCGGCGCAGGGCGGCACGCCGCAGGCCGCCGGCACGTTCACCTACCAGGGCGGGTGCGAGGCGCCCGCATCCAGCGACCCCGCCGACAGCGCCCTGCTGCGCGAAACCGGCCCGCTTGGGTGGCGCCTCGTGCTCGAATGGCTGCCCGGCGACCGGTTTCTGCTCTCGACCGGATGCGCGGGCGGGCTGGCCCTGTTCGATCCGGCGAGCGCGCAGATGACGCCGCTCGGTGACGATCTACGTGGCGGCGTGCTCGCGCCGGACCGATCTCGCTTCGCGGCGCGCGCGCCCGACGGGCTGGTGATCGTCGAACTGCCGGGCGGGGCGCGGACGGATCTCGGTCTGGGCAGCGGCGCCGGCGCGCTGGCCTGGGCCGTCGATGGGTCCGTGCTGTACTACAGCACCGAAGCGCTCGCCGAACGCCGAACGCTCGACGATCCCGCCGATCAGGCGCGCGGCGAAGCGGTGTTCGGCGTCTGGCCGGTCACAATCGGCGTCTACGATCTCAGTCTGGTGCGGCTGGACCTGGCCGGGCCGGTCGAAAGCACGCTCTGGCAGGGTCAGGGCCGCGCCATCGGGCAGATCGCACCCGCTCCGGATGGCAGCGGCGTGCTGTTCAGCGTCATCCCCAGCAGCCTGCCGCTGGCCGAGGTTTTCCAGTCCGGCGGCGACACATTCGCGCTGACGAGCGTGCGCCCCACCCCCGCGTTGTTCTGGCTGCCACGCGGATCGGGCGCGGCCGTGCTGCTATCCTATTCGGGCCAGCCATCCTTCGCGCCGATCGCCGTCGGACCATGACGGCGGGCGAAATCCTCGAACGGATAGGCCGTGCCAAAGGCGTGGGCCGGAGTGTATCTCCGGCCATGGGCGCTATTCAGAGCGGAGCGAGCGCCAGAGGGCTAGGCGGTTGCCGCTGGGGTCGGCGAAGAACGCCATCTCGCCAAAATCCCCCACCGGGAAGCGCGACGAGAGCGCCTTGCCCCCGTTGGCCTCGATGCGGCGCAGATCGGCGTCGATGTCGTCGCTTTCTAGGTAGAGAATGATATGGCCCGGCTGGTAGAAGTCCTGAATGTCGGTCAGGCCGCCGCTGACATTCCCGGCATTCACAAGGGTATACGGAGCGGGCGCGTCCCGGTGATCAAACGTCCAGCCAAAGACATCGTGAAAGAATTGGGCCAGCACCTGACGATCTTTCGCGGGAATCTCGAAATGCACGATCGGGCGCATATCATGGATTCTCCTGACAGGTCTTGTCGGTGTCATCTACTCATGATAGCACAAATGTTCTGATTAAGTCAAGAGATCGGCCCCGTGCGTGAGCGAACCGTTCCGGCGTCGTAGGCTAACCGTAGCGCGCGATCGGTTGCTTTTGCCCTTCATCCTTCGTATGCTTGTTAGGGCGGCATGCGGCCTCAGCTGCTCGCCGTGCCGATCTAAACGAACAAGACACCCGCGCCGCTGTGCCGGGGGCGGAGAAATGGGATATCGCATGATTGTGAAGCGCAAATTCAGCCGGTGGCCGGCGATGCTGGTAACCATCGCCGCGCTGGCTCTGCTGGCAGGCGCGTGCGGCAGCGAGACCGAAACGCTGCGCGTGTATGTCACGCCCACGCCGCAGAAGGCTGCCGACAACGAGGCGCAGAACGAGAACACGCTGGTCGTCTTCTCGAACGACATCCCCGGCGCCCGGCCCGATCAAGGCGCCGTTGCGACGGCCACGCCCGGCTCGTTTGGGCCGATCATCACCGCCGCGCCGGCTTCGGAAACGGCGCCGCCGCCCAGCCCCACACCGACCGCGACTACCGGGCCGAGCGCCACCCCGACCCCGTCGCCCACCGCGACCGTGTCGCCAACGGCCACGCTTGAGCCGACGCCAACCATCGCGGGCACGCCGCTGCCCACCTACAACGCAGACCTGATGGGCATCCAGATCAACGCCAACATGTCCAACGAGGACTTTGCCACGATGATGTGGCTCACGCAGCGGCTGGGCGTCAAATGGGTCAAGTTCCAGATGGCGTGGAAGGATATGGAGCCGGAGCGCGGCCAGCTCAGCGAGATGTTCTACCGCTATCGCGTTTTTGTACAGGGCGCGCACGCCGCCGGCTTCAACGTGATGCTGAG
>DYEN01000055.1 GCA_020725705.1 Anaerolinea sp. | reverse complement strand
TCATGAGCATCCGGCCCGATCTCCGTTTCGAGTACCAGCTCCGCGCGCGCGGCTTTCGCCACATCGCCGGGCTGGACGAAGCCGGGCGCGGCGCCTGGGCCGGGCCGGTCGTGGCCGGCGCCGTGATCCTGCCCGCTGACCGTTTCGATCTGGCGCGTGCTCTGGCAGGGATCGATGACTCGAAGCGCTTGACGCCTGCCGAGCGCGAAGCGCTTCTGCCACGGATACTGGAGCATGCCCTGGCGACCGGCCTGGGCTTTGCCAGCCATACGGAGATTGACACTCTGGGTATTGTGCCGGCCACTCGCCTCGCCATGCGCCGCGCCCTGGACGCGTTGAGCGTGCCGCCGGACGCCCTGCTAACCGACGCGCTGGACCTCAGCGAGGCGGGCCTGCCCTGCCTATCCCTCATCCGGGGTGACCAGCGCTCGGTGAGCGTCGCGGCAGCCAGCATCCTTGCCAAAGTCGTCCGCGACCAGTTTATGGACGACCTGGACGACCGGTTCCCGCAATACGGCTTTCGCGAGCACAAAGGTTACGGCACGGCGCTTCATCGCAGCGCGCTGCGCCAGTTCGGGCCGTGCGCGGTTCACCGCCGCTCTTTCGCCCCGCTGCACACCCTGAGTCCGCGGCAGGGGGCCGAATCATCATGACGCTCGCACTGGTCCACGACTGGCTGAACCAGAACGGCGGGGCCGAAGATGTGCTGGAAACCCTCGTTGCGCTCTACCCCGACGCGCCGATCTACACCAGCATCTACGCCCCCGACCTGCTGCCGGAAGGCTACCGCGCGTGGGACATTCGCACAAGCTGGCTCGATCGGCTGCCCGGAATCCATCGCCACCATCAGCGCTACCTGCCGCTCTACCCGCTGGCGTTCGACCGGCTCGACTTATCCGGCTACGAGGTCGTGCTCAGCAACAAGAGCGGTTTCTGCCACGGCGTGCGCACCGGGCCGGATACCGCCCACATCTGTTATTGCCTCACCCCGACGCGCTACATCTGGGACCTCGACAGCTACCTGGCGCGTGAGCGTTTCAGCGCCCCGGTGCAGGCGCTGGCCCGTCTGGTCGCTCGCCTCTACCGGCGCTGGGACTACGCTGCCGCCCAGCGGGTCGATCACTTCATTGCCATTAGCACAGAAGTCCAGGCACGCATCCAGCGCTTCTACCGGCGCAATTCGACGATCATCTTCCCGCCGGTTGAAGTCGCCGAACGTTTCGCACCGGCGCCCACTCACGACGACTACTTCCTCGTCGTTTCGCGCCTGATCCCGTATAAGCGCATTGATCTCGCCGTCGAAGCCTGCACGCGCCTGAACCTGCCGCTGCTGGTGGCCGGAAGCGGGCGCGATCGCCGGCGGCTCGAGGCCCTGGCCGGGCCGACAGTGCAGTTCCTCGGCTACGTGCCCGACGAGGACCTGCCCGATCTCTTTGCCCGCTGCCGGGCGTTGATCTTCCCCGGACTTGAAGATTTTGGGATCGTCCCGGTCCAGGCACAGGCTGCCGGGCGCCCTGTCATCGCCTTCCGGGGCGGCGGCGCGCTGGACACGGTCATCCCCGGCACCACAGGCGCGTTCTTCGACGAGCCGACCGTCGACTCGCTGGTCGCGGTGCTGCGCGCGTTCGACGAGCGCGATTATGACCCTGCCGTGATTCGTGCGCACGCCATGCGCTTCGACCGGTCCGTCTTCATGCGCGAGATCCAGGCGGCGGTCGAACAGGCCAGAGCGAGCCGGCACGCGCCGCATTCCGCCCGCTGATCGGCACCCAGGCGTAGGATAGCGGTTCTTACCACCCACTCCCGCGCTGCGTTATAATCTCCGGACATACGACCCCACGGAAAGTGAGAAGGCCGCACACCACATGAATATTGTTCAAACCGTCGGCGAGCGAATCGTCGAGAACGTCGCCCAGGTCATCATCGGCAAGCGCAACGAGATCCGTCTGACCGTCTTGGGCTTGCTGTGCCAGGGCCACATCCTGATCGAAGACGTGCCCGGCGTCGGTAAAACCATGATGGCGCGCGCGCTGGCGCGCTCGATCGGCGCGTCGTTTAGCCGCATCCAGTTCACGCCCGATATGCTTCCCTCGGATGTCACCGGGGTTTCGGTTTTCAACCAGCTCACGCGTGAATTCGAGTTCCGCCCAGGGCCGATCATGTCGCAGATCGTCCTGACCGACGAGATCAACCGCGCCACGCCGAAGACGCAGGCTGCCCTGTTGGAAGCGATGGAAGAACGCCAGGTCACGGTGGACGGGAACACCTACATGCTCGAAGAGCCGTTTCTGGTGATCGCCACGCAGAATCCCATCGAGTACGAAGGGACGTTCCCGCTCCCCGAAGCCCAGCTTGACCGCTTCATGCTGCGCATTCGTCTGGGCTATCCTAACCCGCAGGAAGAGATCGCCATGCTCGACTCGCAGCAGTACGAGCATCCGCTGCACAGCCTCAAGCAGGTGGTCAGCGTCGACGATCTGCTGGCGGCGCAGCGCGCCGTGCGCGAGGTCTATCTCAACCACGACATCAAGAACTATATCGTCAATCTGGTCACCACCACGCGCCAGCACCCGGATGTGTATCTGGGCGCCAGCCCGCGCGGCGCGCTGGCCCTCTATCGGGCCGCCCAGGCACGCGCGGCGCTGGTCGGGCGCGACTACGTGATCCCGGACGACATCAAGGCGCTGGCCGAAGCGACGCTGGCGCACCGGATCATCGTGGGGCCGAATGCGCGCATCAAAGACATCTCCGCCAGCAGCATCATTCACAGCATTCTCAACACGGTGCCCGTGCCCGGTGCGACGGTCGGGGCGCGCTATTAAAGGCCATAGTGCGCAGTCATGACCAACCGGCGCAACGTGTTTTACGCCCTGCTAATCGTCTTCCTGGTGGCGGGCGCGCTCACCGAGCGCTCTTTCTTCTTCCACCTGGCCTATGTGCTCGTGGCGCTGCTGGCCGGGTCGTTCCTCTGGTCGTGGACCGCGGTCAACTTCCTGCGGATCGGTCGCTTCACCCATGCCCGGCGCGCTCAGGTCGGGCGGACGCTGGATGAATCCTTCACGGTGCACAACACAGGCATCCTGCCCAAGCTCTGGCTTGAGGTGCGTGATCATTCGGATCTGCCGAATCACAACGCCAGCCATGTGGTCCCGGCCCTGCTGCCCCGCCAGCGATACGGCTGGGAAGTCCACACGCTCTGCACGCAGCGCGGGCAGTTCACGCTCGGTCCGATGACGGTTCTCAGCGGCGATCCTTTCGGCCTGTTCCAGTTTCCGCGCAAGATCGCGGCAGCATCCACCATCATCGTCTACCCGCCGACCGTTCCCGTGCATCGTTTCGCCACGCCGATGGGCACGCTCTCCGGCGGCGAGGCGGTCCGGCGGCGCACCCACTTCATCACCACCAACGCTGCCGGGGTGCGCGACTACGAGCCGGGCGATAGCTTCAACCGCATCCACTGGCGCAGCACGGCGCGCAAGGATCGATTGCTGGTCAAGGAATTCGAGCTGGATCCGCTTGCCGACGTGTGGATCATTTTGGATCTGGGGCGAGAGACGCTGGTTGAACGACCACACGCGCGCGGCAACGGCCTCAACGTCTACGCGCCGCCGCCCAATCTGCCGCCCTCGACCGAGGAATACGGCGTGACGATCGCGGCGTCGCTGTCGGCTTACTTCGTCGAGAAAGGGCGCGCGCTCGGGTTCATCACCTACATGCCGCATCGCGAGATCGTCCAGCCCGATCGCGGGCCGCGCCAACTCACCCGGATCCTGGAGATCCTGGCGATCGCACACAGCACAAGCGATCTGACGCTCAAGCAGATGCTGTCGCTGGAGTCCAGCCATCTGGCGCGCGGGACGACGCTGGTTGTGATCAGCGCGACGCAGCGCGACGACTGGATCACCGAAGTGGACACGCTCCAGCGGCGTGGCATCCGCGTCATCCCGGTCCTGATCGACGCAGTCAGCTTCGGCGCGCCGGGGGTTTCCGCACGCCACCTGAGCGAGCTGATCGAGAACACGGGCGCGGCAGTGTATACCATCCGTCAGGATGACGACCTGACCGCTGCGCTGAGCTACAGGACCGGCTTCAAGGCACGCATTCTCTAAGCGCGCCGCGCCCACCGTAGAGGACTGACTTCCGTGACTCAGCGTTCACCCTCTCCCACGACGCAATCTCGCCTGCTCTACCTGGCCGTCTTCACGGGCGGGATGACAACTCTGGGGATCGAGTTCGCTGCTTCTCGCCTGCTGGGTAGCATCTACGGCACCTCAAATATCGTCTGGGCGAACATCATCGGCCTCATCCTGATCTATTTGACGGCCGGCTACTTCCTGGGGGGACGCTGGGCCGACCGTTCGCCGTATTACACGACGTTCTACCGGCTCATCGCGTGGGCTGCGTTTCTCAGCGGCGTGATCCCGCTCATAGCCCGGCCGATTCTGACCGCTGCTGCACGCGCCGTTCAGGATTTCGACGCTGCACTCACCGTCGGATCGTTCGTCAGCGTGTTGGTGTTGTTCGCCGCGCCAATTACGCTGCTCGGCTGCGTCTCGCCGTTTTCGATCCGGCTGGCGATCTCCGATGTGAGCAAGGCGGGCGGCATCAGCGGGCGCATGTATGCCCTCTCGACCCTCGGCTCCATCATCGGAACCTTCGCGCCGGTCCTGCTGCTCATCCCCCAGTTTGGCACGGCGCGCACGTTTCTGTTCTTTGCGGGGGTACTGCTGGCCGTGGGGTTGGGCGGACTGGCGCTTCAGGATCGCCGCGCCGCGCTCAAATTGGCCTGGATGCCGGTCGTGCTGGCGATCGGGGCGGTGTTGGTGCTGCGCCAGCCGCTACGTCCCGCGCCCGACGGCATGACTCTGCTCTATGAAGACGAGACGGCCTACAACCTGGTCCAGGTGGTCGAAGACCGCAACGGCTATCGTTACTTGCTGCTGAACGAGGGCCAGGGCGTCCATTCGCAATGGCACCCCGATGACCTCTATTACCGGCGCACCTGGGGCTTCTTCCTGGCCGGCCCGTACTTCAATGCCCCGCCCTATTCCCCAGACCGTGTCGAGCGCATCGCGATCATCGGCCTGGCCGCCGGGACGATCGCGCGCCAGCATGACGCCGTCTATCCCGGCCTGCCGATGGATGGCATCGAGATCGATCCGGGCATCGTTGAGGCCGGGCGGCGTTATATGGGGATGACCCAGCCGGGCCTGAACGTGATCGTCGAGGATGGCCGCTTTGGGCTGAACCGGCTCGACCACCGCTACACAATGATCGGCGTTGATGCTTATCGAGTCCCATACGTCCCCTGGCACCTGACCACGGTCGAGTTCTTCCAAGAGGTGCGCAACCATCTGGCTGATGACGGCGTGCTGATCATCAATGTGGGGCGCACCAGCTCGGACCGGCGCCTAGT
>DYEN01000054.1 GCA_020725705.1 Anaerolinea sp. | reverse complement strand
TGTATGCCGGCTATATCATTGAGCGCGGCAGTGTCAAGGACGTCTACCACGACCCGCGCCATCCGTATACCCTGGGCTTGCTCGGCTCGCTGCCGCGCCTCGACCAGAAGAACGAGCGGCTGTTCTCCATCGAGGGCTCCCCGCCGGATATGCGCTTCCTGCCGAAGGGCTGCCCCTTCGCGCCGCGGTGCATTTATCGGATCGACAAGTGTGAAGAGAACCCACCTCTGGTCCCGGCCGCTGATGGATCGCCAGACCATATCGTCGCCTGCTGGGTAGACGTTCGCAAAAAGGAATTCGCATATGAGCCAAGCAGTCAGTGAGCCGCGCACCTCGTCGGTGGGCGCCACATCCGCATACGCCGACGGCAAAGAAGTCCTGGTCGAGGTCACCAATCTCAAGAAGTACTTCCCGATCAAGTCCGGCATTCTGTTCCAGCGCGAAGTCGCCGCCGTTAAAGCTGTTGACGGCGTGAGCTTCAAGGTCTACAAAGGCGAGACGCTCGGGCTGGTCGGCGAAAGCGGCTGCGGCAAATCGACCACCGGCCGCACGATTCTCCAGCTCTACCGCCCAACGTCGGGCAGCGTGAAGTACCGCGGGCAGGAAATCACCAACCTGAAGGGCGAATCGCTGCGCCGGATGCGCCGCGAGATGCAGATGATCTTCCAGGACCCCTACGCGTCGCTCAACCCGCGCATGTCGGTGGGGCGTATCGTCGCCGAACCGCTGGTAGTTCACAACATCGGCACGAAGAAAGAGCGCGAAGAGCGCGTGGCCGAACTGCTCGAAATGGTCGGGCTGAACCCGTATTTCGTCCGCCGCTATCCGCATGAGTTCTCCGGCGGCCAGCGCCAGCGCATCGGCCTGGCGCGCTCGCTGGCGCTCAACCCGTCGTTCATCGTGGCCGACGAGCCGATCTCCGCGCTGGACGTCTCCATTCAGGCGCAGGTCGTCAACCTGCTCCAGCGCCTGCAAGAAGAGCTGGGCCTAACGTACCTGTTCATTGCGCACGACCTGAGCATGGTGCGCCACCTGTGCGACCGTGTCGCGGTCATGTATCTCGGCAAGATCGTTGAGATCGCCGAAAGCGAGGAACTGTACACCAATCCGCTCCACCCCTATACCCAGGCGTTGCTGTCGGCGGTTCCTGTGCCCGATCCGGCCGTGGAAGAGAAGCGCCAGCGCATTATTCTGAAGGGTGATGTGCCCAGCCCGATCAACCCACCCAAGGGCTGCAACTTCAATACCCGCTGCCCGGTGTCGATCGATGTCTGCTTCGAGACCGAGCCGGAGCTGGTCGAAGTTCTGCCCGGTCACTGGGTTGCCTGCCACCGCGTGATTTAGGCCGATTCGCACGCGCTGCCACCACCGCCCGGCGCCGCACACCGCGATGCCGGGCGGTTCTATCCAGAGGAAGCGGCCAGGGGGTGAACCAAATACACGTTGTCCGTGTGATCATATAGACCCACAACCAACGCATACAAGGCCGCGCCGCTCACGCACCATCACCAGATGGTTTGCGAAGGAGATGAGACACCATGGCAGTCGCGGAAGGTGCAGAGCCGCTCACGCTTGCCAGAGAGGAAAAACCCTCGAATCCTTGGCTGGACGCCTGGCGCCTGTTCCGGCGGAACAAGGCGGCGGTGGTCGCGCTGATCATCATCATCATCATCTTTCTCATTGCGATCTCGGCTCCGCTGCTGACTCGCCTCGAAATCCTCGATGCCCGTACCGGCGAAGCGGCCCGCCACACGATTAACCCGGCCAACCTGCCTCAGGTCGACTCGTATCCTGACCCGCTGACGTGCGCGCGTGACGGGCAAGATCAGAACCCGTACTGGTGCAGTTGGCTGAGCGAAGAAGCGCTGCTCGAAGTCCAGAATAAATACTGCTTCCGGCCCGCGCCCGACCCCAACCGGCGGCAGTGGTGCTATCTGCTGGGTGGCGACAGCAGCGGTAAGGACTGGCTGACACAGACGGTGTATGGCGCGCAGGTGTCGCTGGCGGTGGGCGTCCTGGGCGCGACGATGAGCCTGGTGTTGGGGTTGATCTACGGTGTTATCGCCGGTTTCTATGGGGGGCGCATCGACAACATCATGATGCGCATCGTCGACTTCATGTACGGCATCCCCTATCTGGTGCTGGTCATTTTGCTGCAGGTCTTCTTCACCGAAGTAGCACGCACCTATCAGGGCACCGAGCGCGGCGGCTTGGTGGGCTTTGTCCTCGATCTGAATTCGGACATGGGCGGCCTGCTGTTCCTGTTCATTGCGCTCGGCTCGCTGAGCTGGATCGGCATGGCGCGCCTGGCACGCGGGCAGGTGCTGTCCTACCGGGAGAAGGAGTTTGTCGAGGCAGCGCGCGCGGTCGGCGCCAGCAACCGGCGCATCATCTTCGTTCACCTGCTGCCCAACGTGATCGGTCCACTGATCGTCGCCGAGACGCTGGCCATCCCCGGCTACATCTTCACCGAGGCGTTTCTCAGTTTCATCGGCCTCGGCGTACAACCCGGCACGCCAAGCTGGGGCGCGATGATCAGCGAAGTGCGCACGCGCGGCGGATTCTTCTCTAACCGTTTCATTCTGATCGTGCCGAGTGTCGCACTCGTGATCACGACGCTGTCGTTCAATTTCCTGGGAGATGGTCTGCGCGATGCACTGGATCCCCGGCTGCGCGGCACATAGCCCCACGTGCGACTCAGTGGCCGTCGACGCTGGCTCGAGGAGATACCCGTTGTGAAGCCATCGACACGAATTTCCGGCGCGCTGTTCATCGTGGTAGCCAGCCTGGTCCTGGCGGCCATGGCCTGCTACTCGGATCAAGTTCCGGGCCTGTTTGAATTGACGCCCTATTACACGCCGACGCCGATGCCGACGCCTGCCCAGTCGCGCCTGTCCGTCGGGGACTACGCGCTGGTGCCGCAGGAGCTTGGCCGCGCCTTCTTCAGCCTGACGGTCTATCCCGAGCCGCTCGCCAGCAACCTGCTGAACTCCAAAGCCCTGTGCGACGGTGGCTCGACCGCGCGGGTTCTGTATGCGGCCCAGGGAGAAGATTCAAACGTCTACTACCTGATCAACTGTGTCGGCTCGGTGGGCTGGGCTGCAGAAAATCGCCTGGCGGGTCCGCTGAAATTCGAACGCAACGACCTGGGGTTGACCATCGCGCCCCCTGGCGAGCAGCGCGTGACCATGCTCGACGAGTTCACGCTGCAGCCCGCGCCGATCTTCATGCAGCAGTGCATGGCCGGAACCATCGTCAGCATTCTCGACATCAAGGTTGCCGACCAGGACGGAGACGGCACTAAGGAGCTGTACTATCAGGTCGAGTGTCCGCGCGGCACGCGTGGCTACCTCGACGATGCACAACTGCTCGGCCCGCTGGAGATCAACGTCGGTGACCGCGCGCTGGCTGTGATCGGCGCGACAGACGATGATGAGGTATACCGGCTCGCCAGTGAGCCAGGCCCGATCACTCCGGAGACGGCTGTCGAAGGGAACTGCATCGAAGGGGCGATCCTGGTCGCCGAAGAGGCCCGCGTGGTGGATGGCGAAGTGTACTACCGCCTGACCTGCGGGGACATTTCGGGCTGGGCCAGCAGCGATCGCTTTATCGGCCCCTTCCGCTATGATACCGGCCAGAGGGTGCTGATCTCCCTGCCGCCCATCGCCACCTTCAACACCGAGCCAGAGCCTTCCGAAGACGAGTTCGAAGAAGGTGCCCCGGCCTCAGCGGCCAGGGAACCGGAAGTGATCTACATGGTGCCTCCCGCTTTCCTAACCACCGGCCCCGGCCCGGCCATTTTTGAGACAGAAGAGACAGAGTCGAACGTGGTCGGCGTCTGCCCGACGCGCTCGGTCGCAACCATCAGCCAATATGCGGGCTTTGACGGCGTAATCTACTACCAGGTAACCTGCCAGGGATGCATGGCCGACGAGGTGCAAACCGAGCAACAGACGATCAGTGTGGGCAACGCCACCAGCACCGGCATCGTCTCGATCTGCCCGCAAACGCAGGAACTCACCGGCTGGGTCGATCAGGAAACGCTGCGCGGTCCGCTGCCGTTTGTGCCTGGCGACCGCGTGCGCATTAAAGACACCAGCTACACGCTGGAGACAACCGAAGAAGGGCAGACCTACGTGCGCCTGCCAACCACCACAAGCGGCGCTTTCGCGCTGACGCCGACCAGCCAGCACGTCGAGTTTGCGGGGCGCTGCCCGGTCGATTCCGAGTTCGTGATCACCGACTTCGCCACCGAACAGGCGCGCACCGGCACCGGTCTCAACTTTTATTTCAAGCTGGAGTGCACCGGGCAGCCCGCGTCGTACACCCGCACAGATCAGGGTGGCCGGACGAGCACAGCAACCGTCCGCTACGATGAAACGGCAAGCGAGACGATCACCGGCTGGGTGCTGGCGCGCGATCTGGAGCTTGCCGGATCGTAGCCATCATGTGTTATCCGGACAGCAGGGCCGCGTGTAGGCCCGTCTGAGGCAAACAGGTAGGGACGTAGACCATGACCGCAACAACAAAACGACTGCCTGCCGATCAAGGGGTTCTCAAGAACACGCTCAACACGATCGTCCGGATGCTGGGCGGGACAAGTATGGTCAAGTTCCTGATCCGGCGCCTGCTGGCTGCAATCCCGGTCCTGCTGGCGATCTTGCTGGTGACTTTCGCGCTGATCCACGCGCTGCCGGGCGGGCCGTTCAACGCCGTCGGCCAGCGTCGCATGCCGGATTACATGGTGGAGCAGCTCAAAGAGAAATTCGGCCTGAACAAACCGCTGTTCTTCAACACGCCAGGCGACGGCTACTTCCCGGATGGCGGCGACTGGAAGATCATCGGCTATCGCGAAGAGAGGGTCACCACGGGCGGCGGACAGACCGGCGGAGTGCGTACCGAAACGCGCCGGGTGCTGCGCATCGACCTGTTTGACTCGCAGTTCTTCAACTATCTATGGGGCGCCCTACGCCTCGATTTCGGCCCATCGCTGAATGTTGCCCTGCGCGATCAAAATGTGCAGGTCGGCGACGAGATCGCCCGCCGCCTGCCGGTGTCGATGCAGGTCGGCATTTTCGCCGTGATTCTCGGCTTTACGCTGGGGATCCCCCTGGGCGTGCTGGCCGCCGTCTACCACAACACCCTGGTCGACTATTTTGCGATGTTTTTCGCCGTGCTTGGCCAGGCAACCCCCGCAATCGTCCTGGCGCCCGTGCTGATCATTATTTTCGCCGTCGAATTGCAGTGGGTGCCGGTCATCGACCAGCGCAACCAGTGGCGTGCCGGACCGGAGTTCTCGCTCTATTACCTGCAGATCCTCGCGCTGCCGGTCATCACGCTGGCGACCGGTATGAGCGCCGGTATCGCGCGCCTGACGCGGGCGAGTCTGCTCCAGGTTCTGCACGAGGATTACGTGCGCACGGCGCGGGCCAAGGGTCTTCGGGAGCGTGCCGTCATCTATGTGCACGCGCTGAAAAACGCGCTCATTCCGGTGGCAACGATTATCGGCCCGCTGCTGGCCGGCGTGCTCACAGGCACCTTTGTCGTCGAGCTGATCTATACGATTCCGGGGCTGGGCAAGGTCTTCGTGGACAGCGTGGCAGCGCGCGACTACACGATGATCATGGGTGTTTCGCTGCTGTATTCGGTCTTTCTGATCATCGGCAATATTCTGGTCGACATCATCTACACCTGGCTGGATCCACGCATCCGGTTCGATTGAGCACACCTCACCGCAAGGATGCACGAGGGCGCCGGGTATGAGGCGCCCTCTTTTCATTCCACCGGAACAAACGAGGCGAACAAGTTGTCGTTTCAGGCCGGATCGATACAATTAACCGGACGAGAAAGCCTGCCCAACAGCCCGGCAGGCAGGCGCCTGCCCCTACTCCCATCACCTACTTATGGCACGGCGCAATTCATAACCGGCCGGCGGGATTGCCGGCCCCAGGGAACGAAACCGGATGATCTACGGTCGAATAGACGTCTACTGGCCCGACGGGCCGATCGAGAGCTACCGGCTCGAGAAAACGGCTACCGCGGTTGGCCGCTCGACCGGAAATGACATAGTTCTCGATACGACGGCGATCTCGCGCTATCACGTCACTTTTACCGTCAAGAACCAGCAAGTCTATATCGAAGATCTCCAGTCGGTAAACGGGACGTATGTCGACGGGGTGCGCATCGCCGCCAACGAACCATACCTGCTGCGCGGCGGCGAAGAGATCCAGATCGGCGACATTCGCCTGATCTATCACCCCGCGGCGGAGCCGCTTCTGGAAGGCGGCGAGACAACACAGCGCATCGTGCTCTCCCAGCTCACGTACCGCGTCGAGATGGAAGGGCCGGAAATGAGCGTCGCGCCCGGCGCGCACTGCCAGGCCGTCCTCAAAATCGAGAACCTGGGGGACACCGCCGACCGGTATTTCGTCGAGCTGGAAGGTCTGCCGACGACCTGGGTCCGCATCGACCGGCTGGAGCTGGAAGTGGACCCCGGCGACACGGCGCAGGTGATCATCAGCTTCAAACCTCTGCGGCGCAGCGAAAGCGCGCCCGGCGAGTATCCGTTTGTGGTGCGCGTGCGCTCC
The DNA here is from genome assembly GCA_020725705.1 of Anaerolinea sp. Classification (GTDB taxonomy): domain Bacteria; phylum Chloroflexota; class Anaerolineae; order Aggregatilineales; family Aggregatilineaceae; genus DYGX01. The sequence goes on along the minus strand of DYEN01000054.1, from coordinate 347 downwards.
AGGTCCAGCCCGGCGCAGACCATCGACGCGCCCGCGACGCTGCGCGTGCTGCCCTACAGCGGGTTTGGGATGGCGCTCGCGCCACTCGACGCGGCGGACGGGCTGTTCAAGCTGTATCTACACAACCAAGGCAACGCGCCGCTACCCTTGTCGCTGCGCGGTATCGATCCATCCCGACGCCTGCTGTTCCGGCTGCCGGCGAACAGTATCGTGCTCGCGCCCGGCGAGCGCCAGACGATCACCGGGTCGGCGCGCCCGCGCCGCCGCCACTGGATCGGAAACGAGCACGAGATCGAGTTCGCTATTGCCGCCGAGGCGCAGGACGCGTCCCGCTTCTTTGCTGCCGT
>DYEN01000053.1 GCA_020725705.1 Anaerolinea sp. | reverse complement strand
TCTATCCCTACGCCAGCACCCAATACACAACCATCCCCGGTGACAACAAGCTGCCAGCCTGGACGCTGTTTAACGTCACCATCGCCGAGATGGCGGGGGATCGCGTTGTCGATGCCCTGCTGTTCTATCGCGGGTCGCTGCTGGTGGTTCACCTCGCCAGCGTGGCGCTGATCGTGTGGATCGTGCGGCGGCTGGCGCCAGGGCACCAGGCGACCGGCCTGGTGGTCTTTGCCTGGAACCCGATCGTGACCGTGTATGCCACCAGCAAATCCGACACGCTGATGGTGTTCTTCTTGCTGCTGGCCGTGGCGTGGCTGGTCTACGGGCACGAGCGGTGGGCGGTGGTGCCGCTGACGCTCTCGGTGCTGGTCAAGCTGCTGACTCTGCCGCTGGGCGTGATCTACGCGCTGCGCGTGCTGCGGCAGGGAAGCTGGCGCGATCTGGCGATCCAGGCTGCGCTGGCGGCGGGGGTGGTTGCGCTTCTGTATGCCCCCTTCATTCGCGGTCCGGAGTTGATCGCCGAGCATCTCGAGCTGCTTGACGAAGGCGGGTCGGGGCTGCCCCGGTCCTTGAAGCCGCTGGCTGCCGCCGGAGCGCTGGCGCTGGTGATCCTGCTTGGCTGGTTCTGGAGCGACACCGTCCCTCGCTTGCTGCAAAGCTGGATGCTGATCCTGCTTTACTTCGCGCTGTTCCTGACGCGTTTTGCCTTCGCCTGGTACTTGCTGGTGCTTATCGCACTGGCGGCAGTTATGTTCAACTGGCGGCTACATGTGCTCGTCGTCGCGCTGACCTGTTCGGCATTCCTGGTGACGATGTGGAGCAGCACCTCGAACCGCCTCTTTCCTCTTCCCGATCTGATCAGCGCCCGCGTGGTCGCATACTATTTGCTGCCCCTGGCTGCGCTGGTGGTGCTGGCACTGACGTTGGCATGGCGCCGGCGGCTGTTGGGCAATTCCGGTACGGCCTGATGGAGAGAGCGTGACGGCGAAAGGAACCGCCATGCGGCAGGTGTGGGTGACACGCGCCGGCGGGCCGGAAGTCCTGCAGGTGCAGCGCGCACCGCTGCCTCACCCGCTGCCCGGCGAGGTGCGTATCCGTGTGGCGGCGATGGGCGTGAACTTTGCCGATATCATGGGCCGCCTGGGGATCTATCCCGACGCGCCCCGCCCGCCGTATGTCCCCGGCTACGAAGTCGCCGGGACGGTGGACTGCGTGGGCGACGGGGTCGATCCCGCGCTGGTCGGGCAGGATGTGCTGGCGCTGACGAAGTTCGGCGGGTACAGCGAAGCGGTTTGTGTGCCGGTGTTGTTTGTGTTGCGGCGCCCGCCCGGCATGACGGTCGAGCAGGCCGCCGGGTTCCTCGTGCCGTACCTGACCGCCTACGCGGCGCTGATGGCGCTGGCGCGCGTGCGCACCGGTGATGCAGTGCTGGTCCACGCGGCGGCGGGCGGGGTCGGGCTGGCGGCGGTCGATCTGTGCCGCAGGGTGGGCGCGACGGTCTATGGGACTGCGTCCGCCCCCAAACACGATTTTCTGCGTGAGCGCGGGGTCGCGCACCCGATCGACTACCGCCAGGTCGATTTTGAGCGGGCGGTGCGCGAGCTGACCGGCGGGCGCGGTGTGGATATTGCGCTCGACTCGATCGGCGGGCGCTCGTGGCTGAAGAGCTTCCGGTGCCTGGCGCCCGCCGGGCGAATCGTGCTGCATGGCGTCTCGGCGATGGCCCCCGGCCCGCGCCGCTCTCTGCGGGCGGCGGCTCGCGTGCTGCTCACCACCCCCTGGTTCGCGTTTAACCCGATCGCCCTCACCAGCGCCAACAAAGGCGTGATGGGCGTCAACCTGGCGCACCTGTGGTCGCATGCTGCCGAGGTGCGCACCTGGGCCGAGACCCTGCTCGACTGGTTCGAGGCGGGGGACCTGCGCCCGCATGTCGGTGGCGTGTTCGACCTGGCGGATGCGGCAGAAGCGCACCGTCTGCTTCAGCAGCGGCGCAATATCGGCAAGGTGGTGCTGCGCGCGGCGCCGGATGCCCCTAGCGATTAAGCAGTTCGGTGATCGTTTCGCGAAAGGTACGGATGTTGACCGGCTTGCCGAGGAAGACGTCGGCACCGGCGCCCGACGCGATCCGCTCGCCTTTGGGATGGGCCGACAAAACCACAACCGGCGTGTCGCGTAGTGCCTCGTCCGCCCGGATCGCGTTGAGCACGCTGTCACCTGGAGCCGACGGCATCATCAGGTCGAGGATCACCAGATCGGGCGGGGCAGCGCGCATCATGGGCAGCGCGTCGGCACCGTTCAGGCAGCGGATTACCTCGTGTTTCAGGGGGCGCAGGGCGATCTCCAGCATCATAATCAAGGATTCGTCATCTTCGACAATAAGAATGCGCGCCATAATTGACTCGCCTACCGCAGCATAACGTCGCGTAACACCGGACTCCAGGATTGATTGTACGGTACGCGGGCGATGGGGCGCAACTGCGGCGGCTACGGGCGCAGCGCCGCGCGCAGAGTCCAGCGCCAGACTGCCCAGATCATACCCTCGCGCACCAGCAGCGTGAGCAGCGCGATCACCAGCGCGGTGCCAAACGGCAGCTCTGCCAGATAAACCACAATCGGCCCGAAGAGCAGCAGAAGCATCTCGGTTTCGATCAGCGAGCGCGAGACCGGGAGATGCTGCGTGACGATCAGCAGCCCGATCCCTGTGTCCATCGCCGTGATCAGCAGCGCGGTGATCACGGCCGCCGGGGCTGCCATCCGCACCGTTGAGCTGCGCGCGCTGACCGCCAGCGACGACAGCGCCACCAACATCATATACTGCGCGCGATCCGCAATGAACAGGCTGCCGCTGAGGATGGGGAGCAGCAGCGTCATCCCGCAGACGAGCGGGGCGGGCAGGTCGCTGAGCGACTCGCTCTCGAACGAGACGAAGATCAGGCTGCCCACGCCGATCATGATCGCGCCGATGATGGTCAGGGCCATCACGCCGCGTGCCAGATGGCGCAGCCACCACAGCGCCCCGGCGGCCTTGCCCAGCACGATCGCTTCGATGTCCAGCGGCGTGGTGCGCAGGGTGTGCCAGGTTCGCTGCTCGCGCTCGCGCACGACGACCGGCGCCAGCGTCAGGCTCAGCCACAGCAGCCAGCCCAGGACCAGTGGCACAAACAGAATCAGCAGCGTGTCGGCATAAAAGGCCACCAGCAGGCTGAGGTAGCACAGCAAGCCGCCGAGCGTCAGCGTCAGGCCGCTGGACTGGAGCGCGCGCGACAGGTACCGCTGCCACAGCGGCTCGTGCTGGATCTCGCGCATGAAGACCGGGTTCTCGATCGCATTCCAGAAGTTTGTCAACTGGCGGAAGAGCATCCAGGAAGACATGCCGTCGGCCCTGCTCGCGGATTTGCGCGCCTGCTTTATCCCGATCATACACCTGCCTGCCTTGATCCCAGGCGCCGCCTGAGCAGCCGCCGCTTAGAACGGATAGAGGTTGATGCCGAGCGCCTGCCCCGCGGCCACCAGCGCCGGGGCAATGATCAGCGCGGGCAAGAAGTTGGCCACGCGCGGCTTCTTGATGTCGAGCAGCATCAGCGCCAGCCCGATCAGAATCAGCCCGCCGACGGCCGTCATCTCGCTGACCATCGCGTCGCTCATGAAATCACCGGCCAGGCTGCCGAGCAGCGCCAGCCCGCCCTGCACGCTGAGGATCGTCAGCACGCTGAACATCACGCCGATCCCCAGGCTAGACGCAAACGCGATCGAGGCGAACAGGTCCAGCACGCTCTTGATCGCAAGCTGCTCGAAGCCGATCGCCAGCCCCATGCCGTCCTGGATCGAACCGGCGAAGGTCAGCGGGCCGACGCAGAAGACCAGGCTGGCGGTCACGAAGCCCTGGATGAAGCGCGCGCGCCGCACCGCAGCATCGTTGGGCAGCGCGGCAGCCGATGGGCGCTCGAAGCGGCGGTGCACCCACCCCGCCAGCCCTTCAAGCCGGGCGTCGAGCCGCAGCAACTCGCCCACGATCACGCCGCTGACCAGCGCGATCAGCGGGATGATCACGTTGCCGGTTTCCCCGGCGTTGCTCACGCCGACGTAGGCCGTAACCAGCCCCAGGCCGGTAATCACTGATTCTTGTATACGAGGTGGCAGCCGCCCGCCGACCACTAACCCGAGCGCGCTGCCCAGCAGTACGGTGAACGCGTTAAGCAAAGTGCCCCACATCCGGATCGCTCCTCTTCGAGCGCGGCGCAACGCAGGCCATTATAGCCGCGGGCAGCCCGGTGCGGGAGCCGCTCGTCCGGCAGAAGCGACAAAAACGGGCCGCGTCGCATGACGCGGCCCGTCGGTGATCAAGATGATGGCGGGCAATTAGCCCAGGAAACTGTTGATCCACGCCTGGTCGTCGGGCGTGTCGATCCGGTAGCCGCCGCCGTTCCCGACGCAGTTCGGGTTGACGCCGAACGACGTTACCGCGGCGATCTGGTTGGTGTCGCCCCAGAAGATCGGGCCGCCCGAGTCGCCAAAGCAGGTGCCGCCCGAGTGCGCCTTGCCGGGGTTGTTGGTGAAGACCACCGCCACACCTTCCGGAATGCCGAACGTGCCCTTGACCCCGATCAGCATGGTTGTCGCGCGGTAGCGCACCAGGTCAGCCTGGATGTCATTGGGGTTGGGCACGATGCTCTGCAGGCCATAACCCACGGGCGTGAAGTTCTGCTCTTGCAGACCGCGCTTGGTCGCCAGCTCGTCCAGCAGACCGATGGGCGCCAGCGTGCCGAAGCCTCGATCAACCGGCTGGCTCAGGATAACGATACCGAGGTCGTGCAGATAAAAGGCATTGGGGTTAAAGCTGGGATGCGTGTAGATGGCCGCGAACTCAATGCCCGTGCCGCCCGCGAACGGATAGCCGTTGCCGGGCCGGCCTGCGCCCACGTCGGCGTCGAACCACACGCGCCCGCCCGAAGCGCCGTACGTGCAGTGGCCCGCCGTGAGCATCACGGTGGGAGACAGCAGCGTGCCGGAGCAACGCCAGGCCGGGCGTCCACCCTCATCAAACACCATCAGGCCCACATAGGGATGGCCTTCGCCATCGGGGGTTCCCCAGGTGATCGCGCTGGCCGGCACAACCAGCACCAGCGCCAGGACCAGGGCTATCGCAAACAACATCCCTTTCTTCAGCATCGTGACCTCCATGAACATTCTGCCCGCCCGGAGCCTTTCCCCGGTAAATTCCTCCGGGCGGTCCACCCACTTTTCTACCCAAATGATATCCTAAACCGTATTGCGATTTCAAATATTACACTTAAGACACGGAATTTACGTTTGGCGCTGCAAACGCCTTGTATGCCAAACACACAGAGGCGCGCCCGCACGCGGACGCGCCCCCGGTTCTACGGCAGAAACCGGCTGTGAGGGCTAAGGGATGCGCAGCACCTGCCCGGCATACACCCAGTACGGGTAAGCGATCCCGTTGGCCGCCGCGATCGCCAGCCAGTTCACGCCATAGCGCAGGCCGATGCGGTAGAGATTCTCGCCGGACTGCACGACGTGCGTCCGATAGGCGGGCGGCTGAGGCTGTGGCACGGGCGGGACGTACACACCCTCGACCGGCAGATTGCCCTTGGGGTAGGCCGTCAGGATGTAGGTGCCGTTCAGCCAGCCGATGACACCGTCGCTCAGCCGCACCTTGAGCCAGATTGTGGCCGAGTCCCGCGCCAGCAGATCGACCTGCGCGCCGCGCGGCAGCGCCCGGATCCGCGGGAAGCTGATGCCCGGCCCCTGGCGCACATTCAGCGCACCGGTGTTGACCGTCCCGACAGCGGGAACCGGCAGCGGGGCGGGGGAGGGGGTGGTGCTGCTGTCAACCGGCAGCGTGGCGAGCGGGTAGACGGTGTAGACGTAAGGGCGGCTGACCCAGCCCTGCACCCCGTTGTCGAGCGCCACCTTGAGCCACGACGTGTTGGCGTTGCGGGCCAGCAGGGTGAGCACGGTGCCGCGATAGACCGAGAAGACCACCGGATAGTTGACACCGGGGCCGCTGCGCAGATTCAGCGCGCCGGTATTGACCGTCGCCGTAGGGGCCTGTGCCGAGGCATTGCGCACCGGCATCAGACCGAGAACCAGCGTGGCGACCAGCGCCAGCGCCAGCAGAGTGCTTACCCGTCGATACGCCTTCATGCTTTCCTCCGCTTTGGTTGCGCCTTGCCTTATCATGCCTGTTACCCTCAGTGTAGGATAAAACAGGACTAAACTCAAGCAAGCGCCTTAAATTAGCGTGAAAGGCGTGTGCCAAGCGACGGTTTGACGTAGGAAAACAAACACGGGGCACCTCGTGCGGGCACCCCGTGTGCGGTTTCGCGCGGGCGGCTACGCTTCTTCGGCGGCGATCGACTCGTCCGTGCTGGCGCATTCGGCCCAGTCAAGGTAATCGGCCAGGAAGCGCCCGGTGTGGCTTTCCTTGACGCGCGCGACCTCTTCGGGTGTGCCCTCGGCCACCAGATAGCCGCCCTCTTCGCCCCCTTCCGGACCCAGATCAATAATGTGGTCGGCCACTTTGATGATGTCCGGGTTATGCTCGATGATCAGGACAGTGTTGCCCTTGTCGACCAGCGACTGAAGCACATCGATCAGCCGCGCGACGTCGGCGGTGTGCAGGCCGGTCGATGGCTCGTCGAGCACGTAGAGCGTCCGGCCGGTGGCGCGCTTGGACAGCTCGCGGCTGAGCTTGACGCGCTGCGCCTCGCCACCGGAGAGCGTCGGCGCGGGCTGCCCGATGCGGATGTACCCCAACCCGACCGCCGCCAGCGTTTCCAGCTTGGGGCGGATCGACGGGATGTTGGCAAAGAACTCCAGCCCCTCGCTGACCGTCATGTTCAGCACATCCGCGATGCTCTTGCCCTTGTACTTGACCTGGAGCGTCTCGTGGTTGTAGCGCGCGCCGTGGCACACCTCGCACTGGACGTAGATATCCGGCAAGAACTGCATCTCGATGCGAAGCTGCCCTTCGCCCTGGCAGTGCTCGCAGCGCCCGCCCTTGACGTTAAAGCTGAAGCGCCCCGGCGTATAGCCGCGGATCTTGCTCTCCGGCAGTTCGGAGAAAAGCTGGCGGATGGCATCGTACATCTTCGTGTATGTACCGGGGTTGCTGCGCGGTGTCCGCCCGATGGGTGACTGGTCGATGTGGATTACCTTGTCGACGTACTCCAGCCCCTCGATGGCGTCGTGCGCGCCGGGCCGGTCCTTCGACCCGTAGATCACCTGGGCCAGCTTCTTGTACAGCACCTCGATCATCAAGGTGGATTTGCCGGACCCGCTCACACCGGTGATCACGACCAGCTTGCCGAGCGGGATCGCCACGTCCAGGTTCTTCAGGTTGTTCTCGCGCGCACCGCGAATGACCAGATACTGCCCGTTGCCGTTGCGGCGCCTGGGGGGCAGGGGGATGCAGCGGCGCCCGGAGAGATACGCCCCGGTGATGCTGTTCGGGTGGCGCATGATGGCGTCCGGCGGCCCTTCGGCGACGACATAGCCGCCGTGCTCGCCCGCGCCGGGGCCGAGGTCTACGATCCAGTCGGCAGAGAGCATCGTCTCGTGATCGTGCTCGACCACCAGCAGGGTATTGCCCAGGTCGCGCATCCCTTCCAGCGTGCGGATCAGGCGCGCGTTGTCACGCTGGTGCAGGCCGATGCTCGGCTCGTCGAGCACGTACAGCACGCCGGTGAGCTGGCTGCCGATCTGCGTGGCGAGCCGGATGCGCTGCGCCTCGCCGCCGGAGAGCGTGCCCGCCGAGCGACCGAGCGTCAGATAGTCCAGCCCCACGTTGACCATGAACTGTGCGCGGGCCTCGATCTCTTTGAGGATCTGCCCGCCGATTGTCAGTTCGCGCTCGCTGAGCAGGGCGTGCCCGTTGACGCGCGGCCCGGTCCCGCGCAGGGATTGCACCCAGCGCAGCAGTTCCTTGATCGGGAGTTCCGTTACCTCGTAGATCGACTTGTCGGCCACGGTGACCGCCAGCGCCTCAGGGCGCAGCCGGCGGCCGCCGCACGCCTCGCAAGGGCGCTCGCTCATGTATTGCTCGTAATGGGCGCGCATGTAGTCGCTGGTGGTTTCGCGCCAGCGGCGCGCGGTGTTGTTTAGCACGCCCTCAAAGTCGGTGTTGAACGAAAAGTGGCTGCCGTCCTCGCGCGTGTGGTTGATGCGCACCTTGCGGTCGGTGCCGTAAAGCAGCAGATCCTGCTGCTCCGGGGTCAGGTCGCGCCAGGGCGTGTCGAGCGGGATGTTGAATGTTCTGCACACCTCGTAGAGGATCTTGCGCGTCCAGCTATCCTGGCTGGTGGTATCCCATGGGTCGAGCGCGCCTTCGCGGATGGTCAGGTTGGGGTTGGGGACGATCAAGTCCGGGTCGAACTCGCGTTTGACGCCCAGGCCCTGACATGCCGGGCAGGCACCGTGGGGGCTGTTGAACGAAAACGTGCGCGGCTCGATCTCCGGCAGGCTGACGTGTCCGTAGACGCAGGCCAGGTGCTCACTGAACAGGTGATCGACGGGGTTATCCGGGTCGGTCACGTCGTTGACGATGACCATGCCGCCGCCCATCTCCATCGCCGTCTCGATGGAGTCTGTCAGGCGTGTGCGCGCGGCGGCGGCGTCTTCGCCGTCCGGATCGTCGTAGTGGCGCACGATCAGGCGGTCGACCATGACCTCGATCGTATGCATCTTATACCGTTCCAGCTCGATCGGCTCGCTGAGATCGCGCACCTCGCCGTTGATGCGCGCCCGCACGAAGCCCGCCTGCTGGATGTCTTCCAGCACCTTTTCGTGGCGGCCCTTGCGATCCTTGATCACCGGTGCCAGCACCTGGATGCGCGTGCCATCGGGCCAGCTCTCGATGGTTTCGACGATCTGCTGGGCGGACTGGGCCTCGACGCGTTCGCCGCAGACCGGGCAGTGAGGGATGCCGATCCGCGCGTAGAGCAGACGCAGATAATCGTAGATCTCGGTGACGGTGCCGACCGTTGAGCGCGGGTTGTTGCTGACGCTTTTCTGGTCGATGGAGATCGAAGGCGACAAGCCTTCGATCTGGTCGACGTCGGGCTTGTCCATCTGGCCGAGGAACTGGCGCGCGTAGGCCGAGAGTGACTCGACGTAGCGGCGCTGCCCTTCGGCGAAGATCGTGTCGAACGCCAGCGAGCTTTTGCCGCTGCCGCTCAGGCCGGTGATCACCACCAGCTTGTCGCGCGGGATCACAACGTCGATGTTTTTGAGATTGTGCTCGCGCGCACCGCGAACGACGATCTTGTCTTGACCCATACAGGCTGATGACCTCGTGAAAACTCACCACTGGCAGGGCAAAGAGCGCCGCCTAGGGCGCTCTGCGAGGGTGCGAGACGAACGGATGTGTCAGGAACGATTGTTCTATAGTGTACTGTCACACCCGCGTCGAGTCAACCGACGCCACCTTAAAATCTGGCGGCAAGGCATCGAATGATTTTACCAGATGGACAGTCTGTCAACAATGTGTGACATGGATTCTGTGTGAACTCTAATGTGGCCCGTGGCATTCCCGGTTTTTGTTAAGAAGAAACTTTACAACTAATAGAAATCGTGATTTGATTTGGATCAGTCTTGCCGACTGCAACCACCTCCATCACAGCCCCCTACTGGCTGCAGACAATATATCCGGTTCGGAATCCACAAGCTTCTCGCGCTATCGGGTTGTCTGAGTCGGTCCTCCTTCTACTGCAATTTGGAGACTCCCATGCTTGCGAAACGTTTGTTTGCCGGGCTGTTGGTTGTCGTTTTGTCTCTGCTGGCTGTGGCTCCTGCCGCCGCCGGCGGACCCGATCACTTCAAGGCTGAGGTCGTGGGCAACGACATCTACTATTGCGACACGGATGGGATCTATGAGCTTGGCCCTGACGCTGATGGCAACGGTCTCCCCGACTGGGCGACCGGCGCTGAACATCAGCTCATGGGCGTGTACTATGTGCACTTCCGTGCCCATTTCTTCTACGATAAGGAGGGCAATCTGGCGCGTAGTTGGTACCATGGCGTCTTAGAGTGGACCATCACGAACCCCGATACCGGCGAGTTCATCACCGAAAAACAGACATTCGTCGATCAGGAAGAAGAGGGCCGGTATATCACGAACCATTCCTGGCATGTGAAGTTGCCGGGCGAGGCCCCTGCGTTTCAAGACGCGGGGCGTGTCATCTTCAATGCCGAGACCTGGGAGGTTGAGTTCATAGCCGGGCACCATCCGTCTCTGGAAACGGGCGGTGCCGACTACTGCGCGATCCTTGGGGTGGGCACCTGGATCGCATACAGCTATACCGAATATATCGAGTAATGGCCGGTGCTCCGGCGCGCTGCGCTGTGGTTTCGGGAAGGGCCGCGCTCGTGAGCGGAAACGCTGTGGGTGACAAGGGACTCGAACCCCTGGCCTCTTCCTTGTAAGGGAAGCGCTCTAACCAACTGAGCTAGTCACCCATCTGCATCGGATTATACCGGGACAGGCAGGTGCGTCAAGATCCATGCGCGCCGGGTACATGCGAGTATAATCGGGGGCATGACCCAATGGATCATGCCCCGTCTGTCGTTTCTGCTCGCAGGATTGGCGTTGGCCGTGCTACTGGCTGCCGCCTTTCTGATCTACAGCGCGGTGCAGCAACCCGTCGCGCCGCTGCTGCCGGTCCATCATCTCACCTGTGGCGAACCGGTCACCATGCGCGCCGAAAACTACAACTGGCTCGGCGGCACGCGCCGCGATAACGATGTCGAGCTGGCGCGGCTCGATTTCTGCGATCCGGTCCATGTCGTCCGCGAAGACGGTCGGCACGAGATCTGGTTCTGGATGTCCGTCGAGATCATCGGGCAGGTCTTCCCGTACGCGAGCTGGGGCTATCCCTGGGTCGATGTCGAGACGCCTTTCCCGGCGGATTTCCGCGAGCGCCGCAATCCCTGGTGGCAGCCGCGCACCGCGATCCGCGCCCTGCCGGCGGAAACAACCTACCTGGGTGGGGACGGGGTCGCCTGCCCGGTGCACGAGGCTAACGCGCGCGGGTTGAACACCTTCTTCTACCGCGAAGAAGGGTTTCAGCTTCCGCTGGGGACCACACACAGCGGCTGGGTCTGTCTCTATTTTGACAATGGGCGCAGCGTGCCCGAGGCGTTTACCATCATCGTCCAGCCGGACCGCGCGCGCATCACCCAGTGGGTCGATCGCTTCTATGTCACGGCCAACGCCGAGGCCTACGGCCAGCCACCGATCCCAACCATCAGTGAGGACGCGCTGTGCGCCTATGCGCGCTGGTTTCACCCGGGGACGATCCAGCCCGGCGGCGCGTGCGACAGCCCGCGCGAAGCGGGTCAGGGCAATGGCTAGCACGGCGAGGTGGCGGACGTTGCGTGGCGCGGAGTAGCCGTCCCGCCGCCTAAGCGTGTATCGACAGAGCGGGCGTCGGCTGCTATACTCAGATACAGAATAAACTAAGAACCTATCAGCAAAAATGGCCCGAGGAGGGACCGGCATCCATGGCTGAATTTCCTGGCAAAGGAAAGGTTGCGATCCTGCGCACCACGCCAGAGACCGTCCTTGACGACGTGCGCCAGGTCATGCGCCTGGCGGGCTATCAGGACGCCCTGCCGAAAGACAAGGACACCATCCTGAAGATCAACATCTCGTGGGATACCTGGTACCCGGCGTGCTCCAGCACGCCCTGGCAGATTGAGGGCGCGATCCAGGAACTACAGGCCGCCGGTTATCCGCGCTTGATCGCTGCGCATAACGACACGGTGGTTGTCGATGCGCGCGCCGGCGAGGTCAACAACAAGCACAAGTACGTCACAGACAAATACAATATCGAGACCTGGCACCTCTACGAGCCGCAGTTCGAGTGGGTGCGCTACGAGCCGAAGGAGCCGCTTTTGGTGCTGGATCGGGTGTACCCCGAGGGCATCTACATCCCCAAGGACTTCTACGGGCGTAACATTATCCACCTGCCAACCGTCAAAACTCACGTCTTTACCACGATCACGGGCGCGATGAAGAACGCCTTCGGCGGGCTGCTCGGCCGCAAGCGTCACTGGACGCACGCCGTGATCCACGAGACGGTGGTCGATCTGCTCCAGATCCAGCAGGACATTCACACCGGCATTTTTGCGGTGATGGATGGCACCTTCGCCGGAGACGGCCCCGGTCCGCGTGCGATGCGCGTGCACGAGAAGGACCTGCTGCTCGCCTCGGCTGACCAGGTCGCGATCGACGCGATGAGCGCCTATTTGCAGGGCTTCGACCCGATGTCGCTGGATTTCATCCGGCTCGGCCACGAGCGCGGCCTGGGCATCGGCGATCCGGCGGAGATTGAGGTCGTGGGCGTGGACCTGAAAGAGATCGAGCGCTTCCGCTTCGTGCAGGAAGACACCTTCGCCAGCAAGGGCCAGAAGCTGATCTATCACGGGTGGCTCAAGGGTTTCGAGGGCTTGCTGCTGCGCACGCCGCTGGTGCCGTGGAGCTACGCCGCCAGCAACATCTACCACAACTACTACTGGTACCCGTTCGTGGGCCGCAAGCGCGTCCAGGAAGCGCTGCAGACCAAGTGGGGGCGTCTGTTCGCGCAGTACGGCAACGGCGAGGTCGTGATGCCCGGCGTGGATCCTGCCGAGGTGCAGAAGCTGGCGATCGGCGGCGCGGTGGCGGCGGGCGGGGCACTCTTTCTGGGCGCGCGGCTGCTCAATAGCCTGCGGCGCAGGTAGGTGTGGATCGAGCTTCCTCTCGGTATAAAAAGGCGGTCAGTAGCCGCCTTTTTGTGTTGATCTATGACAACATCTTGACAAAAAGGCCAATTGCGCTGTGACGCAAATCGGCCTATGATGTGGAGAAGGTAGCAAGAGAGAGCTTATTGACGCGTTATTTAACCGATTAAGTCGATAACAAAATGCCTGTCCAGTTGCAATGGCACGCTTCGCTTCCGATCTTGATTGTAACGTATCATGGGCGCCTGACCATCAAAGCCTATGAAACGATGTGCGCCGAACGCGATCGCCTGTTGAATGAACGCCCCGCGCCTGTGACCCTGGTGGCCGACGTGAGCCGGCTTGACGAATTTGCCGACGCCGGCCAGGTCGAACTATGTGCCGGCGCCCTGGACGACCCGCGTGTCAGCAGCGTCCTGATCGTGCTGGGCGATGCGGGCTACCGGAGCGTGCTACGCGCCGCGGAAGAGACCGCCGGACAGCCGCTGCGCGTTCGCTTTTTCCGCGATCTGCCCGGCGCGCTGGCCGCCGCCGAGAAATTGGTCGCCGCCCGGCGCTGAACCTGTGCTCTGCCAGAAGCTGTTATGAACTTGGTGGACCGTGGCGGGAAACCTGGCGCCACGCGGAGGGGCCGAGCTTGCTCGGTCCGTGTGAGATGCGGGGTCAACTGCGCGGTGGTTGGGCGGCGGGCGATACCTGCACCGCCGCTTCCCGCCCAGCGCATAACACGCTCTAGCCGGGCAGCGTGCCCGTTACCCCACAGATTTTCCAGCCATCTTCATCGATTAAGGCGAAGAGCAGGGTGCTGTTGCCGTCCAGGCTGCGAACCTCGCGCCGCCCATCGGGTGCGCGCAGCGCCAGCGTCCCCGTCACGCGCACCTCGACCAGCGAACCCCGGCGCTCGCCGATGTCGAGAACCAGGTGGTCGGTGTCCACATGCAGGCCCGGTGTGCCCTCGTCAGCCCAGCGGACCGTGGTTGCCTGCCATTCGGCGCAGGTCAGCGCGCGGACCCGGTCGGTCTCTGCGGCCATGACCGCGCGAATGAACGCCCGCGTGATGGCAGCCGGGTCACCGGGATCGCGCCCGCAGGCGGCGAGCGCCAGCGCCAGCACTACCGCGCACCATGCCCCCCGCGCCCGCCCAGGCCGGATGATACGCAAAAACGCCTGGCAGCCATCTGCCAGGCGCGCAAGTCGCTTTTTGCCCAAGTCCGGCTTCTGCTCCGGCCCGATCGCCTAACCGGCGGCGTCGTTCATGCCCGACGAGGTGCCGCCCTCGCCGGCCGGCGCCTCGAGGCCGCCGCCCAGCGCCACCACCTCGCCGAACTCGCTGCGATCGGTGATGCACCAGTCATCCCCGCGCTGCTCCAGCCACAGGACGATGCGCGTCTTGCTTCGCTCTTGCAGCTTCAGCTCGCGCGGCGCGTCTTCAGGTCCGTACTGGAACGCGCCGGTGACGATGATCTCTTCCTGGCGGTTGCCTTTGCCAATGTCGTATTTCAGGTCCCAGTCGCGCACGTTCTGCTGGGCGAAGTACGCCGCCAGCTGCGCCGCGCCTTCCTGGA
>DYEN01000052.1 GCA_020725705.1 Anaerolinea sp. | reverse complement strand
TCCGCCTGGTGAATGGGGACGTACAGCAGGTCGCTGCCTGCGTATTCGACAATCAGGTATTCGCGCTCGGTTTGGTCGATGACCCGTTTTTGCAGCCCGGCAAAGCGCCCGATGCCATACTCGACATGCACGACATAATCGCCAACTTCCAGGTCGGCAAACGTGGCTTCCGGCGCGATAGCCCGCCGATGGACATGGCGGCGCGGCTCCGGGCGCTGCCAGCCGAAAAGCTCTGCATCGGTCAGCAGATGGTAGCGGGTGACGCCTGAATCCAGGGTCCAGCCTTCGCCGAGCGAGCCTTCAACGAATGTCAATTCGCCGAGCGCGTCGATGGTCTGCACACGTGTGATGGGGGGGACATAGCGGTCGTACTCGCCCCACAACTCGGCCAGGCGCTGTGCCTGCTGGCTGACGACGACAATCCGCTCGCCTGCATCGGTCATCCGGAACAGCTCGTCCATGACGTAGCGAAGCTGGCCCCCGTACCGCTGGCCGGGCGCGAACACCTCGCCGAGCACCGGCTTTTTATCAACCGGCGCGCTCTCCGGGTCAAGGCCCAACCGCAACACGGCGCGTGCCGATAGCTCGTCCTGAAGCTCGTCCCAGGTCAGATAGGGCAGGGGATAGTCAACCGGTAGCTCGCCGCTGGCCTGCTTGTCCCGGCGCAGGCTGACCGCCTGCTCTTCGAGGTCTGCCATGCTGTCCTGGAGCGCGCCCCAGTCGTCGATGACGATCAGCGTGTCGTCCGGCAAATAGTCGAGTAACGTGGCCGGATGCGTGTGGAAATAGGGTAGGTAAAACTCCAGATGCGGGAAGGGCACAGCGTTCGCCAGCGGTTCCTGATCGGGCCGCGCCGAGATGACGTTCTCTTCCGGGTCGGGCTGGGTAGCGAACCAGCCCGCCAGCCGTTCGGCAGCTGCCGGGCCAAAACGTGGCAGGGCTTCGCGCGCCGGTGGGATCGCGATCTGCTCAAGCGGTTCCAGCGATCGCTGCGTGGCGGGGTCGAAGGTGCGCAGGCTGTCGATCTCATCGCCAAAGAAGTCGATGCGGACCGGGTACGCTGCCGAGACGGGAAAGACGTCGAGAATGCCACCGCGCCGGCTGAACGTCCCCGGCTCTACCACGATTGAGGCAGGGGCATAGCCGTGCTGCAGCCAGGTGTGAAGCAAACTGTCCGGCGAGATGCGCGTGCCAACCCGCAGCAGGCGCGATCCGGCGCGGAACTCGCGCACCGGCAGCGTCTTCTGCATCAGCGCGTAGGCCGATGTGACAATCACCGGAGGGCGGGCGGGTGCTGTGGAGCGCGTTCCCACCGGCCCGGCCAGCGTTGCAAGCGTGGCGAGGCGGCTCTGGATCGCGGCTGCGGTCCAGGGGGCGCGCTCGTAGAAGATCGCTGGCGGCTCGGCAAACCGGGCAACATCGCGTTCTGGCAGCCAGACGGGCAGTTGCTCGGCGATGTTGTGGGTACGGTCGACTCGACCGGCGATGATCAGCATGGGCCGGTTGAGGTCCGCCGCCAGCGCCGCGATCACGAACGGGCGTGCAGCGCGCAAGAGGCGCTGATCCGATGGCGTGTGGCCCACCTGAAGGTCGCGTAGCAGTGCGTGGTAGGCCGGCGTTTGATGCAGAAGCTCCAATAATCCGTTGAGCTGCATGTGCCCTCGGTATTCGTTTCTCACTCGGATGGCGGGTCTGGGCGGGTGATTCGGGAATCGGCCTCGATCTGGCCGGCCTGCGCGATATCTGGGCCGCCGTTGTAGTGGTTCATGGCGGCGTCGATGCCATCGCGCAGCCACATCTCGATGGCGCCGGCAGCACGCTCAACCGTGTTGGCGATGATTCGCTCCTCTGCCGCCGAGAAGCGCTGGAGCACATAGTCGGCAGGGTCCATCCGGTCCGGGGGACGCCCGATGCCCACGCGGATGCGCGGGAAATTCTGCGTGCCCAGTCTTGTGATAATGTCGCGCATCCCGCCATGCCCGCCCGCTCCCCCTTTCGGACGGATGCGCAGCGTGCCCGTGGGCAGATCAAGATCGTCGTAGATCACGAGAATCCGCTCCGGCGCGATGCGATAATAGGCGGCCAGCCCCTGAACCGCGCTGCCGCTCAGGTTCATGTAGGTCTGCGGCTTGGCGACCAGTACACGGCGCCCGGCCACAATCCCTTCTGCCACGAATGCTTTCGACCGCTTCTTACCCTCGTAGCTCAGCCCATGGGCGCGCGCGAAGGCGTCCACACAGCGAAACCCGATGTTGTGGCGTGTGTCCTGATAGGTGCGGCCCGGGTTGCCCAGCCCTACCACCAGGTAGCGCTCGCCCGGCTCGTTCATGTGCTGGTTCTGTCGCTTCAACCGAAACATCCGGCGCTCTCCTGCCAGGGCTAGTAGTCGCCGTCAGGGTAGTCACGGGCGGGCCGGCGCCGGCTCAGATGCCGTACAGCGGAATACAAGCCCAGCACGGCAAAGACGCCCAGCGCCAGGTAGCCGCCGGTGCAGAAGGCCTGCCGCACACGGCTGAAGTTGATGCGGCTCCCGCCGGAACCGCTTTGCAGCAGGCGCGGCTCTCCCGTGTCAGCAGACCGCGCTTGCTCTGCTCCGGGCGCCGGCTGCGGGTTACTGCTCGGCGGTTGTACGATCGGGGATGTCGGTGACGGGCCGGGCGTCGGCGGCTGTGCGCCGGGCGCGGCGAGCGCCGGGCCGAGAGTCGGCATGGGCGTCGGCTGGCTGTTCTGGATGCGCAGGCCGGAAACCACCGCCTCGCTGAACGATCCATCGTGCAGGTACACGCGCAGCCGGAGCTGGTAGATGCCGTCCGGCACGGTTGTGGTGTCCCAGGTGCCCAGGACGCCGTCCTGCACCTGCTGGGTGACACGCTCCTGGACCGGATACCACTGCTCGCCGACCTCGCTGGCGAGATCGTATTCGAGGGTGTAACCGGCAAACGCGGTGGGGTGCAGGGCAGTTCCCGTAATGTTGACCGGCCCAAAGAGCGGCGCGTCGTGCGCGGGCGAGGAAATGATCGCCAGGGCGGGTGTATCCTGTCCGCGTGCGATGACCGGCGCACCCAGCAGCACCGCGAGAATAGCTGCCAGCATGCCACCCGAAAGCCGCCGAATAGCGCGCATTGCCTATTGGTCTCCATCCAAAGCCGAAAAAGCAATCGAATAAGTCTAGCAAGGCCGGGGGGCGCTGGCAAGGATTTTTGTGCTGCGCGGTCGCAATGGGGCATGGTGCCAAAGGGCTGAGCCTGAATTGACAAGGTATGGGGTCCATGCCATAATCTTGGTGACCGGCTCAGTGAGGGGTCGGTGCTTTTTCTACCCTGCCATCTCAAAAAAGAAGGAGGTGGTGTCGATGCAAGATAGTAGTATCACGACCGGCGCTGTGACACCCCTCCTTCAGATGAAGTAGTAGGTGTCACAGCGCCAACACAGAGGACCCCGGCCCCGGCTGGGGTCTTCGCTTTTAGGAGACCGGAGATGGATCGACTGCCAGCCGGAAAGCTTCCGGTGCACCTGCTTGACGCGCTGCTGCGGGATCTGCCCGCCGGGGAGCGCGTGCGTGTCGGCCCTGGGGTGGGTGAGGACGCCGCCGTGATCGACATGGGTGCTCGCTATCTGGTGGCGAAGACCGACCCGATCACGTTTGCCACCGACGAAATCGGCTGGTACGCGGTCCAGGTGTGCGCCAACGACATCGCGACGATGGGCGCGCAGCCGCTCTGGTTTATGGCGACGGTCCTGCTGCCCGATGCCAGCGCCACGGAAGACCTGGCGCGCCAGATTTTGGGGCAGATCGGGCATGCGTGCGAGGCACTGTCGATCGGCGTCATCGGGGGCCACACCGAGATCACGATCGGGCTGGAGCGTCCCGTGGTGGTGGGATGCATGCTCGGCGAAGTTGAAAAGGACGCGCTGGTAACCACTGGCGGCGCGCAGCCGGGCGACGTACTCCTGCTCACCAAGGGGGCGCCGCTTGAGGCGGCGTCGATCCTGGCGCGCGAGTACGCGGCTGATTTGCGCGACCACGTTTCGGCAGGCGTTCTAGAACGATGCGCGCGCTACTTGCATGATCCGGGTATCAGCGTGGTCCGCGATGCACAGATCGCGGTTGAGGTGGGCGGCGTGACCAGCATGCACGATCCAACTGAGGGCGGCGTCCTGGCTGCGCTGTGGGAGATGGCTACGGCGTGCGGGCATCGCCTGGAAGTCGACCTGGACGGCAGCGATGGGCTGTGGCTGCCGGATGCACTGGCGATCTGCCGTGCTCTAGGGCTGGATCCCGCGGCGTCCATTGCGTCGGGCGCCCTGCTGCTGGCGGCGCATCCCGAGACGGTGGAGCGGCTCCGCGAACGCTACAGACAAGAGGGCATTGCGGTATTTACGCTAGGCCGTGTTTGCGTGGGCAACGCGCTTGTGGTCGATCCGGCCGGCCGGCGCCTGCCCTGGCCGCAGCGCGATGAAATCGCCCGATTCTTTGATGAGTCTCACGCGAATTTGAGGTAAATCGGCGCGCGTTTCGCTTTGCTCTGCATCTTCCTTAGGGGTACAATTCGGACGGTCACCTCGTTGGCGGCGCGCGCAATGCTTTGCCGCTCCAGGCGGTTGGCCGTCATCACGCTCTCATTGCCGCACAAGTTGCTCGATGTCTCGGGCTGCCTTGCCCACTAGGAGGGGTTCGTCAGATGTTTCAGATGGACATCGAAGTTTTTGAGCAAGTCATGATATTCATCGTACTTGGCACGGCCGGTCTGGCGCTGATCTATGCGCTCTGGCTGCGCAATTTTATTATGGCGTCCGACAAAGGAAACGCCGAAATGCAGCGGATCTGGGGATACATTCGCGACGGGGCGAACGCGTATCTCCGCACCCAGCTACGGACCGTCAGCATTCTGATCGCCGTTCTGACCGTGGCGATGTTCCTGAGCGTGTTCGTGGTCAGCCCCACTCCTGAAGCGAACGAGTACTTTAACCACAATGAAGACCGGGCGCGGATTGTGATCGCGATCGCGCGCGCGCTGGCATTTGTGATGGGTTCCTCGTTCTCGGCCATGGTCGGCTTCTTTGGAATGAATATGGCAGTCCAGGGCAACGTCCGCGTCGCCGCGGCTGCCGAGCGGGGCGGGTATCAGGAAGCGCTGAAGATCGCGTACCGGTCGGGCACGATCACCGGGATGCTCACCGACGGCCTCGGCTTGCTGGGCGGCACGTTGATCTTCATCATCTTTGGCAAGGCCTCGCCGGATGTGCTGCTTGGCTTCGGCTTCGGCGGGACGCTGCTGGCGCTCTTCATGCGTGTGGGCGGCGGTATTTATACCAAAGCGGCCGATGTGGGCGCCGACCTGGTCGGTAAGGTCGAAGCCGGCATGGAAGAAGACGACCCGCGCAACGCTGCGGTGATCGCCGACCTGGTGGGCGACAACGTGGGCGACTGCGCCGGTATGGCTGCCGACATCTTCGAGTCGTACGAAGTCACAATCGTCTCCAGCCTGATCCTGGGTCTGGCCCTGACCGCCATCAACGGCGAGCTGTATTGGATCGTATTGCCGCTGCTGGTGCGCGGGATCGGCGTGGTCAGCTCGATTGTCGGCACGTATGCCGTGTCGCTGTGGCGCGTGGACGATGCTGAAGAAGCGATGTACAAAAGCTACGAAGTCTCGTCCGGCATCACCATTATCTCGACCTTCCTGCTGGCCTGGCTGTACGCCGGGCAGCTTTCGCTGGCGACGCTGGTGGCGGTTGGTGTGGCGCTCGCCGTGACCTTCAACCCGCTGACGTCCTACGCAACCAGCGCCAAGAGCAGCCGTGTGCGGACCATCGCCGCCTCAACCCGGTTTGGCCCCGCGTCGGTGATTCTCGAAGGGCTGTCGCTCGGCTATCTGTCGAGCGTGTGGGCGCTGTTCGTGATTGTTGCCAGCCTCACAGCGGCGATCCTGGTCTATAGCTTCGAGTTCCCGGACCAGTACAAGCTGCCGGTGGTGGTCATCGGTGTCATTCTGGCTGCGGCGGCGCTCGTGCGCGGCTGGATGCGCAATCATCGTGTCGAAGGGTTCTTCCACGCGCTGTGGATCATGGTGGTGGCGCTCTTCCTGGTCAGCATGCATGCGGTTCCGGAAGTGCACCGCTACAGCTACATCCTGTTCGGCGTGACGCTGATCGGCGTCGGGATGCTGTCGCACACCGGCAACAACGTCAGTATGGACACATTCGGCCCCATCTCCGACAACGCGAACGGCATCGGCGAGCTGGCCGGGATGGGTCCGCAGGCACGCCAGATCATGGCGGACCTGGACGCAGCCGGGAATACGACGAAGGCCATCACCAAAGGGATTGCAATCGGCTCCGCTGTGATCGCGGCGGTGTCGCTGTTCGGCAGCTACTTCTCGGATATCCAGCGTGTGCTGCCGGCAGGGCAGACGTTTGAGGAAGTGATCAATCTGGCCGACCCGGTGGTCTTCGTCGGCCTGCTGATCGGCGGCTCGCTCCCGCTATTGTTCAGCGGCCTGCTGATCAAGGCTGTGAACCGCGCGGCAGGGATGATCATGGCCGAAGTTCGCCGCCAGCTCCGCGACCCGAAGATCGTCGATGGCAGCAAGACGCCGGACTATGCCAAGGCAGTCCGCATCTCCACGCAGTCGGCGCAGATTGAGCTTGTTCCGCTTGGGCTGATCGCGGTCGTGGCCCCGATAGTCGTCGGGCTGCTGCTCAAGGAACAGGCGCTTGGCGGTTTCCTGGCGGGCGTGATCCTATCCGGGCAGTTGCTGGCAGTGTTCATGTCGAACGCGGGCGGCGCCTGGGACAACGCGAAGAAGCACGTCGAGGACGGGTTCCACGGCGGCAAGGGCAGCGAGAACCACAAGGCATCGGTGGTGGGCGATACGGTCGGTGACCCGCTCAAGGACACTGCCGGCCCGGCGCTCAACCCGATGATCAAGGTGATGAACCTGGTCGCGCTGATCGTCGCGCCGATTGTGGTGCAGTACAGCGGCTATGGCGCGGGGATCATTGCCGGCGCGGTCATCGGCGTGGCGCTGATCATTTGGTCCGTACGCCGGAGCGATCGCCGCGTGGAAATGGAAGAGGACGCAGCGGCCGAGCGCATCAGCGAAGTGGTAGTTGCTACCGACTAGGCGCTCTGCCGGTTGCGCAAAGGAACGCGGCTCCCTGGTGCAGGGAGTCGCGTTTTGTTTCGGCTCCGCAGTAGAATCAGCATAAAGAGGAGCGCTGCATGACAACCGCTTACACCACGGATTCACGCTTCGCCCAGCACACCCTGCCGAACCATCCCGAGCATGCCGGACGGCTGTATGCGATCGCGCACGTCGTGACCGAGAGCGGGTTGCTTGAGCGGCTTGTCTGGGTGGAGCCTCGCTATGCGGAGCCTGACGATCTACTGACGGTTCATTCGTCTGCGTATCTGGCGCGTCTGGAAACCACACGCGGGCGCTCGCTGGTTATGCTGGATGCCGACACGTATGCTACGGGCGAGTCGTACGACATTGCTCGCCTGGCGGCTGGCGCAGTACTGGCGATCACCGACGCGGTGCTCAGCGGAGACGTCACGAACGGGCTGGCTGCCGTGCGCCCGCCAGGCCACCACGCGACGCCCACCCGGGCCATGGGCTTTTGCCTGCTGAACAACGTGGCCGTGGCCGCCCGCTATGCCCAACGTCAGCATGGGGTCGAGCGGGTGGCGATTGTCGATTTCGATGTGCATCATGGAAACGGCACGCAGGACGCATTCTACGGCACACCGTCTGTGCTGTACATCTCGACGCACCAATCCCCGCTGTATCCCGGCACAGGCGCCGTGAGCGAGGTTGGGGAAGGGGCTGGCGCCGGGTTTACCGTGAATATCCCGCTGCCGCCGGGCGTGGGCGATGCGGGGTATGGTGCGGCGTTTGAGCGCATCGTGGTCCCGGCGCTGCGTCGTTTCCAACCGGATATGATCTTTCTCTCCGCCGGATTCGATGCACACTGGGCCGATCCGCTGGCACAGATGGCACTGTCTCTTTCCGGCTACGACAGCATTGTGCGCGAACTGGTTGGACTGGCTGCCGGACTCTGCCGGGGACGGTTGGTGGCCGTGCTGGAAGGCGGCTATCACCTGGACGCGCTGGCGCTTGGATGGGCCAACACCATACGCGCCTTTCTGGGTGACGAGGGCTGCGACGATCCGCTCGGCCCGGCTCGCGCCGCAGAGCGCGATATCGACGCTGTTCTCAGTCGCATCCAGGCGATACACCATCTTCCTTAATGCAATCTTTACCCAGGTTGCGCTTTTGGCACGCGCATAGCATAATGAAAACAGGCTTAAGCAAAACCGGCCAGCTTGAGAGATGGGTGTCACTATGGCTGAGATGATCACGCTTCGCGCGTACTTGAACGAGCTGGAGTCGATGCTGGAGAACGAGTCGCCGACGGAGGTCCTCAGCCACTGCCGGTACATCTTGCAGCATTATCCCCAGAACGTCGCCACCTATCGTTTGTTGGGAAAAGCGCTTCTTCGTAAGGGACATACCGAGGGACTGCGCGAGCATTTTGAGCAGGCGGCTGACATCTTCCAGCGCGTGCTGTCGGTTGTTCCCGATGACATTGTTGCCCATCTGGCGCTCAGCGAGATCCGCGAGCAGGAAGGTGCGCTGAACGCGGCCATCTGGCATATGGAGCGTGCGCGCGATCAGATGCCCGGCAATGCAATGCTGCGTGACGCGCTACGAAAACTCTATACGAGAAAGTCAGGGCTGGAAAGCACAGGCACCGGCAAGCTTCAACTTTCGCGGGGGGCGCTGGCCCGCCAGTATGCTGACAGCCAGCTCTACGATCAGGCGATTCTCGAGCTGCGCGAGGCTCTGCAAGCCTCGCCCTCGCGCGTTGATCTGCAGGTTTTTCTGGCGACGCTGCTGTGGGACACGCAGCACACGCTTGAGGCGGGCGAACTGGCACTGGAAATCCTCAAGCAGCTTCCGAACTGCCTGCAAGCCAATGCTTTGATGGCCCGTTTCTGGCTGGCGCATAGCCGGCCTGCTGATGCCCAGCCGTTCCTCAATCGCGTCGAGGCAGTCGATCCGTATGCGGCGATGGAGCTTCTGCGCCCCGGACAGGATGTGCCGGACTCAAATTTGCTGACCCGGCTTGACTATACCGCGCGGGCCGCGGCGGCGCTGTCGCAGGAAACGCCGGAGTGGGTTCAGGAATTGAGCGATCTGGGCGAAGACCGTGCCCCGTTCATGCCGTTCGCGGACCAGGCCGAGGCCGGTTCTGCGGAGCCGCCCGATCGCGTTGATCTCGCCGCGGTTTTTGCGGACGAGCCGGAGCCGGCGCAACCCCCGGAGTGGGTGCGCGATATGCTTGAGGCCGATCGCGACGAAGCGCCGGAATGGATGCAGGGGAGTGATGCCGCGGCAGAACAGGCCGCCGAACTGCCGCCACAGCATATGTGGGGGGGCGGTGCTGCCACGCCGGATGAGGCCGAGCCTCAGCCGGAGGATGAAATACCTGCCTGGTTTGCCGACGTGACCGAAGCGGCGCAGCAGGTCGAAGAGGAAGCCGTCCCCGACTGGTTCACCCAGGCACCGGCTGAGGATCAGGGGGCGGATCATCCCTCTGAAGCTGAAGCGCCGGGCGCGATGACGGAATTTCTGGCGGCAATTGATCAGGCGCGGGAAACGCCGTTCGAGCCGGAGCCCGAAGAGGAACCGGCCGGCGACCTGGACTGGCTGGGCGAGTTGAAGGCACTGGACACAGCCCAGCCTGTGCCCGAGGTGGGGGCAGTCGGAAGCACCGCACCGGAGCACGAGAGCTGGGCACCTGAGGACACCGTCGCCGAGATGGGCGCTGCGTTTGCAGAAGCCGAACCGGCAGATGCATTCACCTGGGAGACGGAGGCGGATCGGGCGCCAGCGGACTGGCTGGAGTTCGCCGCTCCGACGCCAGAAGCCGCGCCTTGGACGGCTGATGCCGCGTCCGAAGATGAGATCGCAGATATCGACAGCCTGTTGCGGGCGCTCGATGCCGCAGAGGCGCCTGGGCAGCCGGATGTATCCGAGAGCGGGTGGCCGGCGGAAGACCGAGTTGAGGCAGCCGATTTCGTTCCGGGCGCGGCGTCCGAAGCTACCGGCACGCCGCAGCCCGATGACTGGCTGGCGATGTTTGCGACTGGCGGCGCGGACGAGGTCGAGCCGGCGCCGGAGGCCGCGGAGCCGGGCGAACTGGGCGAGATGGGCCAGCCGGTGGAAGAAGAGCCGACGCTGGAAGACTGGTCATCGGCTACATTCGAATGGATGGACGGCCTGCCCGCCTTGGAGACATCCGCTGATGCTCAAGGGATTCCGGATCTGGACTTCGCGGCGCAGGATGAGGAAAGAGTAGGCGGCTGGCGCGACGAAAGCGCTCAGGCCGAGGCAGCTTTGACCGATGCGCGTTCGCTGGAAGAAGCGGAGATCGAAGCGCCGGAGAACGCGCCGCCCGCCGACGAGGATGTGATCACCGCCACCGGCGACGCTGAGAAGGCGCTCGAGGTCGACCGGCTTCGCGCCGAGACGCTAGCCTGGGACGCAGGCGACGTGTGGGCCGAAGAGCTGGATGAGACGGAACCGGCCGCAGCCGAGACGCCCGCGTTTGCCCGGCCCGACGCCGAAGCGGCGCTGCCCGAAGATGACCTGATGGCGATCTTTGGCGCGCCGGTTGATTCGCCGGGATTTGATCTCGATGCCGAGCAGGCCGCCTTGGGTCTTGAAGAAGCGGCGGAATGGTCCGCCTCTGTAGAGGAGCCGGATGAGAGCGTCGCAGCCCTGGAGCAGCCGCCAGCGCAAGGGACGGGCGATGCTGTCGAACCGTATCTGGATGGCGGGGCAGAGCCGGGAGAGATCGGTGCGCTGGCGTGGGAAGAGGAAGCGACCGTTCAGCCCGACGCGTTCTTCACCGCGGATGACAGCGCGGTCGGCGAACCGGCCGAGCTGGCCGAAGAGGACCTTCCGGCTACCGGCGGCTTGGCGCGTGCGGTTGAGGAAGCACAACAATTGCAGTCACCGGACTGGATGGCGGGCTTAGAAGTCTCGCCGGCGGCTGAGGATGCCCTGAGCGATCTCTTTGACGAAGCCTACGACCCGTTCGAGGGTGGCGAGCCGGCGAATGTCCCGAAATACGAATCGGCAGGTCACACGGGGGTGCTTCAGCCGGACGAAGAGCCCGACTGGATGCGTGCCTTCACTGAGGAGCCGGCGCTGGACGAGGCGGACGAGGGGCAGGCTGCGGAGCCGCTTGATTTTGCCGCGGCAGACCTGGTCGATGAGACGCCGGAAGACGTGTTGGCACCGTTCGATTCATCCCCGGAAGCTGCAGAAGAGCTTGCCGCCGAGACCAGGCCGCCTGCGCCCGGGCTTGACGTGGTCGACTGGGACATGCCGGGCGACGAGCTGATTCTGGGCGCCGAGCCGGAACCCCGCACCGATCGGGAAGCGGAGATGCCGGACTGGTTGAGCGCCATTACACAGGCGGCAGCCGATGACGTTGCAGATCTGGGATTGGACGACCAGGAGTTGTTCCCGTCCACCGAGGCGGCGTCCGAACCGGAGTGGCTGCGCGAAGCCGAAGTGTTCGCCGAAGACGAAGAGTGGGTGGCGACGCCTGAAGAAGCACCACCCTCGGCAGAGCTTGCACAGACCATCGATCTGCCGGATACTAGGAGCGCCTCAGATGCGGAGCCGGTCGAAGAGGACGATTTCGACCCGACATTTTCGTTCGCCGACCGCCAGCCGACCTGGCTCAGGCGCGGCGAAGGCCAAACCGGGCGCGGGCAGGGCCAAGATCAATCCGAGGGACGCTCGGCGCGCCCCTGGCTGGACGATCCGTTTGATGACAACTGAGCTGGGCGCGCGAGGCGCATCCGTTTAGCTGCCGCGAAGCCGTGTGGCATGCTGCAGCATGTGAGGAGGATAGGGTGATGGCACCGGCCCCCGATGAGTACCCCGATTTTGATAGTATGACGCCTGAGGAGCAGATGGCTTGGCTGGAGAGTCTTGCGCGCCGGCAGGGGGCAAATGCCGAGGAGTTTTTAACGGCGGCGGACCAGGAGATCCCGGTTCCCGAGGATGTTGAGATCGATGAGCCGGGTTACGTCCCCTATTCCGCACGTGAGGCCGGGCGGATGCCGTCGGCGGCTGAGGAGCCTGAAGCGTCTGCTGCCGCGGAGGAGACAGCGGCTGAGCCGGAAGAAGTGGCCAAGTCATTCGCGACTGTGGACGATGCCGAGTTTCAGGCCAGGGCTTTTGAGACCGCAGCCGAGATGACCGACGAGGTGGAGCCGTCGGCAGCGGGTATGGCCGATCTGGAAGGGGCCGACGAGGGACTTGAAGAGGCCGAACTCGCCGACCCCATGACAT
>DYEN01000590.1 GCA_020725705.1 Anaerolinea sp. | reverse complement strand
CCCGCGTCACGGTTGAAGAGGGCGCCGCCGGGCGTGTGCCGCTGTTCGGCATCACGCCCCAGATGCAGGCCGATTTTGTCGTCCAGGGAGCGGCGCTGGCTTTGGCAGCCGGTGTGGAGCGGTTCGCCTATGGGCCGCTGGTCGATCCCGACGATCGATCCGGCGCCGGACTGGTCGCACAGGACGGGACGCGGCGCCCCGCTTTCGCGGCCTACCAGCGGGCGATTGCCCTGTTCGCGCCGGCTGAGCGCGCCACGCTCTACGCCCACGAAGGCGCGGCACTGGTTGAACTGAACCAGGCGGGGCGCGACATCTATGTGATGTGGGCGCGCGGCGACCGGACGGTGGAGTTCGTCATCACTGCCGGGCAGGTTAACGAGCGTGCGCTGCGCGAGGATGCGTCGGGACGCAGGGCCTTTCTGCGCTCGCAGCCGTACGATTTCCCCGCCGCCTATTTCGTCGAAGCACCCCCGGTGAACCGGGACCAGAACGGCTTTGTGACGGTCGCCGGGGCGCCTGTCCTGATGATCTTTGAGCCGCCGGGCGACTGGTACCGCGTGGTCTACACGGTGATCGACGGCCAACGGCGCCGCCTGCGCTAAGGGTGGTGATGTGTCCCGGCCTGCACCCGCGTGGGGCGTCTTTCTTTTCTTTGCCTGCCTCTATGCACTTTCGCTGGGGCGCGGCTTTTACGGCAGCGACGGCGAAGTGATGTTTCAGACCGCCGCCGCGCTCGCCTCGCGAGGCGCGCCGGATCTGCCGCCCGACCCTGCGCTGCCGCAGATCGTCGCCGGGCGAAACGGGCGGTTCTATTCCAAGTACGAACCGGGGCTGCCGCTGCTGGCGATCCCCTTCTACGCCGCCGGGGACCGGGTCGGCGCGATCAACGCGGCGCACCGCACACAGCTCGCCGCGACGGCCGTCCTGCTGCTGCCCGCGCTGGCCGGGGCGGGGACGGTCACCGCGCTGTACCGGCTGGCGCGGCGTTGGGCGGGGGGATGGCGCGCTGTGACGGTCGCGCTCGCAGCCGGGCTGGCAACCCCGCTGTGGCCCTATAGCCGGATGCTGTTCGCCGAGGCGGTGCTGGCCTGCGCGCTGGCGGAGAGTGTGGCGCTGATTCTGAGCGGCCCGCCCCGGACGCGGCGGATGGCAGGCGCGGGAGCGATTTTCGGCGTGGGTGTGCTGGCGCGGGCCGGCCTGGCGATCTACGCGCTGCCGCTGGCCTGGCTGCTGGCGCGGGCCGGTCCCGTGCGCGATGCGCGCTCGATCGGCGAGCGGTGGGCGGCCTTCGGTCTGGGCGCGCTGCCGTTCGTCGCCGGGGTGCTGGCGCACAACGTGTTGCGCTTTGGCGCGATGTGGCAGTTCGGATACGCGGACGAAGGCTTTACCACGCCGCTGCTTGAGGGCGTCGCCGGGCTGCTGCTCAGCCCCGGCAAGAGCGTCCTGCTCTACGCGCCGCCCCTGATCCTGGCCGTGTGGCTCGGTCCGCGCTTAGCCCGCCGCCAGCCGGGGCCGGCGGGGTTCCTGGCGCTGGCGTGGATCGCGGCGCTGGGCTTTTACGGCGCGTGGTGGGCGTGGCACGGCGGCTGGAGCTGGGGGCCGCGCCTGCTGGTCCCGCTGCTGCCGTTGAGCTGCCTGCCGCTGAGCGTGCTCCCGGACGGGCGACGCTGGCGTGTGGCTGCAGTCGGGCTGATTGCCTTCGGCGCGGCGGTCAATGCCCTGGGCGTGCTGACCGATCCGGTGGCGGCGTACGCGCAAGCCGGCGACGCCGGCGAGACCGATTACGGCCGTCTTCACTGGACGCCGGGCGCGACGCCGCTTGTCGTTGCGGTCGAGCGCGTGCTCGCCGGGCAGACCGAGCCGCTGGCGCTCTTTCATCTGGCGGGCAGCGGCCTGCCGCGCACATGGACTGTGGGCGCACCGCTGGCGGCGCTGGCGGGATTGGCGCTTGGCGGGTGGGCGATGGCGCGCCCGTTGCGGCGCGGGCGCGCCCCCTGATCGCCGCCTGCTCAGTAGCGCCCGGCGACTTCCCAGCGGTTCGGACCCATATCCACCGGGTAGAGACGCAGCACGACGCCCCACTTGCCATGATCGACGTAGAAGTAGGACATGCCGGGCACGGTTTGCAGCCGCCCGGTGAAGGTGGCTTCCGGCTCGAACGCCCAGCCAAGCGTGGCGCGCACGCCGGGCACTTCCAGCCACACTTTACCGATCGGCCCTACCGGTACGAACCGCCCGGGCGGCGGCGTGGGCATGACCGGGGCCGGGTCGCCGGGGTTGAGTGTATCCGGGTGAGTTTCCCAGTATCCGTTGTTGTAGATCACGTAGATCGTGCCGCGCGTGTCACCGCCGATCGGCCCGTAGTAGTAGGCGCGCCCACCCTCGAAGTCCTGCCCGAAGGCTTCGATGCGGATCACCGGGGCGGGGCAGGTGTCCGTCGGCAGGCGCTTGCCCGGCTCGAAGGTAAAGAACCAGGGGTTCGGGCAGCCTGGGGCAGGCGTTGCGGTGGGAGGCGCCGGGGGGATGTGCGGGACGCGCAGCACCTGCCCGGCGGTGATCGCGTTCGGGTTGGACAGGCAGTTGGCCTGCGCGAGCTGGGCGACCGTCGTGCCGGTCCACAGCGCGATGCCGAACAGCGTGTCGCCCGCCTGCACGACGATGGTCGGCCAGTCGGTGCGGATTACGCACGTGGGCGCGCTGGTGGGCAGCGGCGTCAGCGTCGCGAACGGGGTCGGGAACGGTGTCGGCTGGCTGGTGGCGGTCGGCAGGCCGGTGGCAGTCGGCAGCCCGGCGAACGAGGTCGGCAGGCTGGTCGGTGTGGCGCCGGCGTCGCCACCGGTGCTCAGCGAGCAGGCGAGCGCAGCGGCCATCAGCGCGGCGATCAGTAGCAGGATGCGGTTGTGGCTCATGGTGTCCTCAGTCGATGGAGCGGCATCGAGTCATATGAGCGATTTTAGCAGAGTGAACGCGACGTTCGCCCGACTTCTGCCGGGCGCTTGTCCGCCGGGCGGTACGTGGAAAGCCCTGGTTGCGAAGCGGCAGGTGGCGCGGCACAATGGTGACCGGTAAGCGGCAGCGTGACTGCACCGGTGGCTTGCGACGGCCGGGTAGAGAGGATAAGACGACTATGACGCAGCAGAAACCACTCCAGTTCTCGTACGGCGGCCAGGCGGTGATCGAAGGCGTGATGATGCGCGGCCAGTACATCGCCGCGGTAGCGGTACGTAAACCGTCCCGCCGCGAGCTGATCGTCCGGCTGCCCGAGGACGGGCAAACCCCGCGTTACGCGATGGCGCGCGGCAGCGGCGGCGTGGTGGTCGAAGGCGTGCGGATCGTCGGCAAATATACCGGCACGCTGGCGACCGAAGCCCGTCTGGGCGAGATCGAGCTGAAAGAGATCCCGCTCAGCGCGGCGTTGTACCGGGGGCGCGTGGCACGCTGGCCGTTCGTGCGCGGCCTGATCGGGCTGTGGGACGCGCTGGGGCTGGGCACGCGAGCGCTGCTGTGGTCGTCGGATGTGGCGCTGGAAGAAGAGGACGTCGAGTTCTCGTTCGAGAGCGCGGCGGGTATGGGGATGGTCGTCGTCTCGCTGGGGCTGGGGATCGGGCTGTTCTTTGTGCTGCCCGCCGCGATCGCGGCGGGAATCCGCAGTCTGACCGGGCTGGAAAGCAAGCTGCTGACGGATGTGGTCGAAGGCGTGATCAAGCTCTCGATCCTGATCGGCTATATCTGGGGGATCGGGCGGATGGAGGATGTCAAGCGGCTGTTCGGCTATCACGGCGCCGAGCACAAGACGATTAACGCCTACGAGGCCGGGGCGGAGCTGACGCCGGAGTCCGTGGCGCGGTTCCCGATCCAGCACCCGCGCTGCGGGACCGCCTTCCTGCTGACACTGGTCGTGCTGTCGGTGCTGATTCATATCGTCACCGGGCGGCCCGACAACCTGCTGGGGTTGCTGGCGTCGCGCGTGCTGCTGATCTTCCCGATTGCCGGGCTGGCCTACGAGGTGATCCGCTTTACCGCCCGGCACCTGGACAACCGCGTGATTCGCTGGATCATCAAGCCCAATCTGGCGTTGCAAGGCCTCACCACGCGCGAGCCGGACGAGTCGATGCTGGAAGTGGCGATCATGGCGTTGGAGCGCGTGTTGGCGGCGGAGCGCGCCGCCCTGCAAACGGCTGAGCCTGCGCCCGCCGAGGCCGTGGCCCCTGCTGTGGCGGCGGATTAGCGGCGAGGCGCGGTTATGAACCCGGCAGACCGAATCAGGGGAAATCGGGTGCCATGTGCAGGGGCCGGGCTTGCCCGGCCCACCCCCGATCACCTTGTGTTGGGCGGGTGCAGCCCGCTGCGTCCCCTACGAGACTCCCGTCACCGGTGCTTCCTCTCAAGCCATAACACACGCTAGCCCGTTCTCGCCTGCCTCTCAGCGGCGCCGGTTGCATGCGGCAGCTTATCCGCGACCAGCACCAGCGCCGTGCTGCGCCGTAGCGTCTCGATGACCAGCCTTGAGCGGAACCCCGCTGCCGCCAGGCGTTCGTCTGCCTGGGCGGGCCAGGGTCCTCGCTGCCCGGTGACGCGGTAAGCCAGTTCCAGCGCCTCACGCGCCGCTCCCCCCTGGGTCAGCAGCCCGTTGAGGACCACGATCAGCCGCCCGCCGGGGATCAGCACGCGGTGAATTTCGGCCAGCGTAGCCGGGTCGAAGATGAACTCGGCGGGAAAGGTGCTGATCACCGCCGGGAAACGCTCGCCGGGGAAGGGAAGCGCCTGGGTCCGCCCGCGCACCAGGTGCGCGGGGATGCCGCGCCGCCGGAGCTTGCGCCGTGCCAGCCGACCCATCGACCGGCTGAGGTCAAGCGCGACCGTGCGGTAGCCGAGGGCGCGCAGGTCGAGCTGCAGATCGCCGGTGCCGTGCGCCAGCTCCAGGACCGTCGCGCCCGGCGGCGCGCTCAGGTGGTTGAGCGCGGTCCGCTGCCAGCGCCGCCATTCGCCCAGAGACACGATCCAGGCGACTGCGTCGTAGGTGAAGGCCAGCTCGTTGTACAGCAGCCGGAAACCCAGGCGGATCACGCGCCACCAGGCGCGCGCCAGCGGGGTGAGACGGGCTGATTGGGGACCGGGCATCACATACCATCCTGCACGGTGCGGGTCAACGCTTCCATCATACCGCACGCGGCGGATGCTTGTGGACAGATGGGCGCGAGGGGGTAAAATCCACGGGCGGCTTGGCGCAGCGCACCGCTGACAACGCCGCGTCCATGCTGTATACTCGCAGTGCTTCCGCTATCCAGGCGCCGGGGGTTCGGCGCGACACAGGCAACACGTCATAAGGAGACAGCCCTATGCCATCTCTATGGCACCTGATGCGGCCCGTTGCGCTGGCCGCCCTCATAGTGACCCTGATTTTCACCCTGGCCGTGCCGGCCAGTCTTGCCCAGGACGGCGAAACGCGCGTCCTGATCCAGGGATCGCAGCAGCTTGAAGACGTGCTGCGCACGATTCGCGATCGGTACCTGGAGAGCGCGCCGGATGCCGACGTGCAGATCGACCCGCAGGGTCCGAGCCGCGGCTTCGACGCCCTGTGCCGCGGCGAAGCGGACATCGTGATGGCGACCGAGCCGATCTCCGACGCGCTGATCGCTCGCTGTGCCGAGCAGGGCCAGGATTTTATCGAGACGGTGATCACGTATCAGGCTGTGGTGATTCTGGCGCCGGCTGCGGCCGGGCTGACCTGCCTGACGCAGGATCAGATCGAGAAGACCTGGTCGCTCGGCGCCCCGACCGATCTCACCTGGGCCGATCTTGAGACGGTGACGCTGAGCGGCACGCTAAGCTACGTCGGGCCGCAGGACTTCAGCCCGGCCTACACGCTCTTCAGGGCGCTGCTGCCCGCCGGCGAGCTGCGCGACGATATCCAGACGTTCGACAACCCGCAGGCTATCGCGGACGCGGTAGCGTCGGCTGACGCGCCGGCGCTGGGCTTTGTTTCGCTGGCCGATTATGAGGCGCTGCCGCCGTCGGGCGCGGTCGCGGTGTCGATCGCGAACAGCGCCGGGGAGTGCGTCCCGCCCGGCCTGAATACCCTCGAAGATCGCAGCTACCCGCTGGCGCAGTACGGCTACCTGTACGTCAACGCAAACAGCGCCCAGCGCGAGCCGGTCCGCCGGTTCCTGGAATTTGCCCTGACGGACGAGGCGGGCGCGCAGACCGCGGCCCCAGAGCACGGCTTTCTGTCTCCGACGGCGGCCACGCTCAGCCTGGGCTTGAATAACGTCTTGAACGGGACGGTGGGGCGAAGCTTTACGCGCCCGCTGTCGCCGGTCAACATCGCCACGACGGAAGCCGGGACGATCACCGTTGCGGGGACGTCGCTGTTTAGCGGGCTGACGGAAGACATCGCGAACAGCTTCACAGGGCGCTTTACGCAGGCGCAGGTCAAGACGGAAACGCTCGGCGAAGCGGCCGGCTGGCAGGCGCTCTGCTCCGGCGAGGCGGATGTGCTCCAGACCACGCGCGACGCGACGGATGAGGAGCGCGCGCTGTGCGAGGAAAACCGCCTGGATCTGCATACGATCGATCTGGGCTACGAGGCGGTGGTATTCGCCGTGCCGGCCAGCAACGACTGGCTTCAGTGCCTGGACGGCGAGACGTTCGAGGCGATCTTCGCCGCCGCCACCGATGACAGCCCGGCGTCCGAATCCTGGGATGCTATCAACGCGGACTGGCCGGAAAGCGACCTGCTGCTGGTGGTGCCGCCGCTCAGCACGGGCGAGACGGATTTCGTGGCGTTCCGCCTGTTGGGGCGGCTGGACTTCGTCATGCGCGACGACGTGGTGACCAGCAACGATCCGCTCTACCGCGCGCAGGGCGTCGCCAACACGGACAACGGCCTGACTTATCTGCGGTGGAGCGCGCTCCAGGGCAGCCAGGCGGATGTCAACCTGCTCGCGGTCGACGCGGGCGAGGGTTGTGTCGCGCCGTCTCCGGAGACGTTTGCGGATGGTAGCTACGCGCTGGCGTATCCGGTGCGCTATACCTTCACCACCGGATCGCTCGCCAGGCCGCTGGTGCGCGCGTTCTTCTGGCAGTTCTACGATCAGACCACCATCGAGCGCCTGAGCGAGACACCGTTCGCCGGTCTTGATCTGGCGCGGTGGGCCGGGGACGAG
This sequence comes from Anaerolinea sp., assembly GCA_020725705.1. GTDB lineage: Bacteria > Chloroflexota > Anaerolineae > Aggregatilineales > Aggregatilineaceae > DYGX01. Next base: position 45 of record DYEN01000590.1, on the reverse strand, counting down.
CGCAGCGCCGCGTTTGACTTCCTGGCCGCTTTCGAGCCTGCGCCT
>DYEN01000051.1 GCA_020725705.1 Anaerolinea sp. | reverse complement strand
GCTGCTCGACCAACTGCCCGGCAACGAGCACCCGCTGGTCTTCCTGCTGCTGCAAAAGGCGATCCTGGAGCAGGGGTATCGAGGCGACGCAGGCGCCCGCCTGCGCGCGCAAACAGGCATCTTCTTCGAAAGCAGCCAGGCGCCCGAGCGCGCCATTGACGGCTTTGTCGTGACCGGAGATCAGGTCTTCGAGATGCTGTTCTTATCCGGCCATATCCGCCCGGCGCACGGCGTGCTGCTGCTCCAGTTCTTTGACGCGATCTACTCCGACCTGGACGCGGACGTGATGATGCAGCTTGCTGTGCCGCCCTCGGTGGAGTGGATCGATCAGACGGTGCCGTTTCTGCACACGCCCGCGCCCGATGACGACGAAACGATCCGCGCGCTGAAGGCGTTTTTCTACGCGCTTTACACCGCCTACCGGCTGGAGACGACGCTGCTGTTGGACGTGTAGAGAGCGGCGCAAAGGTGGGGCGAAGCGGCGGGACGCGGTATACTTAGAAGCGCATCCATCAGCGCCCATGCAGCGCCCGAGACCGCCAGCCCTTATGTATATCGAACATCTTTCCCTGCAAAACTTCCGCAACTACGCGCGGCTGGAAGTATCTTTGCCGACCGGACCGATCCTGCTCTATGGCTCGAACGCACAAGGCAAGACCAGCCTGCTCGAAGCGATCTATTACTTGGCGACGTCGCGCTCGCCCTATACCACGACCGACCGCCAGTTGATCAACTGGAACGCGGACCCCGACCTGCTGGCGTTCGCCAAGATCGGCGCCGAGGTAGTTTCCGCGTTCCGCCCGCTCAGCCGTGTCGAGGTCACGCTGGTGCAAGAGCCGGGCGCGCTCCACAGCAGCCTGAATGGCAGCCGCCTGCAAAAGGAGATTCGCATCAATGGCGTGCCCCGGCGCGTGATGGATCTGATCGGCCAGATCAACGTGGTCATGTTCTTGCCGCAGGACCTGGTGCTGGTCGAGGGCGCGCCGTCCGAGCGGCGGCGCTACATGAACATCACGCTCTGCCAGACGGATACGGCGTATTGCGAGGCGCTGGCGACCTTCGAGAAGGCGCTGACACAGCGGAACGCGCTGCTCAAACGCATCGGCGACGGCGAGGCGCACCCCGAAGAGCTGGGCTACTGGAACGAGCAGCTTGCCCAGGCAGGCGGGGTGCTGATCGCCGGGCGGCAGCGTCTGCTGCGCGATCTAGAAATCAAGGCGCGGCGCGTGCACCGGGATCTGTCCGGCGGGGACGAAGACTTGGAGCTGAGCTACCAGCCCAGCTTTCTGCCGACCGCCAACAACTCCGGCCAGCTTTCCTTCCAG
>DYEN01000589.1 GCA_020725705.1 Anaerolinea sp. | reverse complement strand
CCGAGCACGTCATGCTGGTGGACCTGGGGCGCAACGATCTGGGGCGCGTGTGCGAGTACGGCTCGGTGCGCGTGCCGGAGATGATGGTCGTCGAGCGCTATTCGCACGTGATGCACATCGTCAGCCAGGTCGAGGGGCGGCTGCGCGAGGGACTGGATGCGTTCGACCTGCTGCGCGCGACCTTTCCCGCCGGGACGCTGAGCGGCGCGCCGAAGGTTCGCGCAATGGAGATCATCGAGGAACTGGAAGGCACACGGCGCGGGCCGTATGGCGGCGCGGTCGGCTATTTCAGCTTCGACGGTTCGATGGACACCTGCATCACGATCCGCACGATGGTGATGCGCGGCGACACGGTCTATTTCCAGGCGGGCGCGGGGATCGTGGCCGATAGCGACCCGACCCGCGAATACGAGGAAACCGTCAACAAGGCGCGGGCGGTCGCGGCGGCGGTCGAAAACGCCGAAGCGGGGCTGGTATGAGCGCGGCAGCCTGTCCGGCTGGAGAGGTGGAGCCTGCGCCGTCCGTGAACGCCTGTGTTGGTTCGAGCGGCGGGCGATGCAGGCATCGTCCTTCCAGAGGAGCGCCTAATTAACACCGATGTGGAGCAAGGATCATGATTCTCGTCATCGACAACTACGACAGCTTCACCTACAACCTTGTGCAGCTTCTGGGCGAGCTGGGCGCCGAGTTGTGCGTCGTGCGCAACGACCGTATCACGCTCGACGAGGCGCGTGCTCTGCGGCCCGCGCACATCGTGATCTCGCCCGGCCCCGGCACGCCCGATGACGGCGGCATCTCGCTCGACCTGATCCGCGAGCTTGGCCCCACCACGCCGACGCTCGGTGTCTGCCTGGGCCAGCAGGCGATCGGGCAGGCCTTCGGCGGGCGGGTAGTGCGCGCGCCGCGCCTGATGCACGGCAAAACCAGCCCGATCTACCACAAGGGCACGCCGCTGTTTACCGGCATCCCCAACCCGTTCGTGGCGACGCGCTATCACAGCCTGATCGTCGAGGAGCCGTTGCCGGACGCGCTCGAAGTCACCGCCTTCACCGAAGCCGGCGAGGTGATGGCCCTGCGCCACCGCGAGTATCCGATTGTCGGCGTGCAGTTCCACCCGGAGAGCATCCTGACCCAGTTTGGGCCGCGCCTGCTGCAGAACTTCCTGGAAAACCGCTTGTGAGGCAGGAGAGCATGATCAGCGAGGATACCGCCATGAGCATCGACATCCAGCGCGCGATCGAGATCATCAGCCGCTTCGGG
>DYEN01000588.1 GCA_020725705.1 Anaerolinea sp. | reverse complement strand
CGGCGCCCGGCCTGGAGTCTCCCATCCCGACGCCGTACATCCTGCCGACGCCTGCCGGGGTGCGGACGCTGTACATCCCGAAGCTGGGCGAAACGTTCCGCGCGCCGATCCCGATCCTGGAAGTTCCGATCCTCAACCGGCAGTGGGATGTCAGTGGCCTGGGCTACTACATCGGCTGGCTGGAAGGGACAACCTGGCTTGAGCGCGACTGGGGCAACACCGTCCTGGCGGCGCACGTCCAGCTTGACGAGCAGACCCCCGGCCCCTTTTGGAGTCTGGACAGGCTGGTGCCCGGCGATGAAATCATCATCCGCGAGGGCGAGCTGGAGCGGCGCTTTGTGGTCACAAGCACGCGCAAAGTGTCGCCGGACGACTGGACGGTGACCGCTCCCACCGAGGGGCCGGTGCTTACGCTGGTGACATGCACCGACTGGAACAACGCCTATGGCGTATTCGCCCAGCGGCTAGTTGTGCAGGCAGTTCCTGCCGGCGCCTGAGATAGTCTCTAAGTAAGCTTGTGCACGAGCGCCCGTCCCGCCTGGGGTGGGCGCTCGTTCCTGTCTGGCGCAGGGACGGCGCGCCTAGCTGCCCCAGGCGCGGATCGCCAGGACCAGCGGGCGCCCGATCGGCACGTCGCTGCCGGGATAGATCAGGTCCCACACGCTGAAGTAACAGCCATAGAGCGGGGGGGCAGTTCCGGTGAAGGTGATGGTGGCGGATTCCTCGATGTCGACCGCCGGCTCGAAGAAGAAATTGGACCGCTGCTGGCGGGCGAAGTTGGTGCCGGGGCGCTGCTCTTCGTTGGCGCAGACGCTCCGGTAGCGGCTGAGATCGACCGTCTCGTCCGGGCGGGCGGTCAGGGTCGGGTTGAAGGTCAGCCGGGCGCGCGCGGGCCAGGCGCAGCTTCCGGTGTTCAGCAGCGTCAGCTCGAAAGTGAAGTTTTCCCCCGCGCGCACCAGACGCGGATCGCTGAAGGCAGTGCGGGCAGGCGGCTGGTTGTAATCTTCCGGCGCGACGACGTAGTATTCGAAGTCGCAGGCGGCCAGTGTCTGCGTCATATTGGGGGTGGGCGAGGCCGCAGCCTGGGTTGCGAAGTAGTTCTCGACCAGGAGTGCGACGGCGGTGCCGGTGGCGTCCGGTGAGGGCGTCGGTGTGAGGGTCGGCGACGGCGTCTCGGTTGGGGTGGGTGTGGCGGTTGGCTCCGGAGTCGGTGTGCGGCTGGGCAGCGGCGTACGGGCGGGGGTGGGTGTCCACGCGCGCGGCGTTGGCGATGTGTTTCCCGCCAGAACCTGCGCCGGCAGTTCGGCGGGGTCCTGCGTCGGGCTGGGGGTCAGTGCCAGCGCAGCACGGGCGGTGGCAGTCTGCTGCGGCCCGCCGGGGTTGTTGTCGGTCAGGCCAAGCAAGCCGGACACGCGGCTGCTGCCATCGTTGAAGCCGAACAGCGCCGTGCCTGCGATGATGACCAGCGCTGCCGCCAGCACAAGCACTGTGCGCGGGCGGAGCCGCCCCGGCGCGCCGGTAGGGCGGGATGGACCTGCTGCTTCAGCGCCCTCAGTGATCAGCGTGCGCAGCCGGCGCCATTCGGTGGTTGTGTGCGTGCGGGTGTAAGACGGTGGCAGGGGTGTATCCGCGTTCAGCGACGCCGCACCCTCGTAGAACGGGTACGGGCGCCCTTCTTCGTCGAGCATCGCGAGGTCTTCGGCCATCTCCGCCGCGGACTGGTAACGCTCGTCCGGGTCTTTGGCAAGCGCCTTGTAGACGATGCGCTCAAGTTCCTCGGAGACGTGCGGTGCAAGCTGGCGCACCGACGGGACCGGTTCGTTGACGTGCTTGAGCACAATGGCCAGCGGGGTTTCGGCGTCGAACGGCAGTCGCCCGGTCAGAAACTGGAACAGGATCACGCCCAGCGAATAGAGGTCCGAGCGCTCGTCACCCGGCTCGCCCAAGCCCTGCTCGGGCGCCATATAGGCGGGGGTGCCGACCATGCCGCCGCTGGATGTGAACTGCGCCCCGGTGACAATCTTGGCGATGCCGAAGTCCGTCAGCACGACGCGGTTGCCCTCGTCAAGCATCAGGTTGGCGGGTTTGACGTCGCGGTGGATCATGTTGCGCTGGTGCGCGTAGGCGAGGGCTTCGGCGGCGCTGTGCACGATCCGCACCGCCTCGCCGACCGGGAACATCGCGCCGCTGCGGGCCAGTTCGATCAACCGGTCTTTGAGTGTCGGCCCGTTGATCAGCTCCATCACCATGTAATAGCTCTCGCTCTCGACATCGTACTCAAAGTCGTAGACCTGAACGATGTTCGGGTGCTTGAGCTTGGCGACGTTGCGTGCTTCGTTTTCGAAGCGATCTTTGAACTCAGGATCGTCCGACAGAAACGGGTGCAGCACCTTGATCGCGACGTAGCGGTCGAGGGCGGGGTGATAGCCCCGGTAGACCTCGGCCATGCCGCCGCGACCAAGGCGGTCGATGATCTCGTACTTGCCGAGCCGTTTACGTGCCACAGGTGAGCCTGCCCCGTCTGCTCCCATCACGTGCGCCCGCAGCACGCCGGCGCGCTGCTGAGTATAGCGAAAAACGGATCAGCCGCCCACCGACGGTCAGCTGCCGGAGCCTGGATCGGCGTCCGGCGCCGGGATGTGCACCACCGCCTCGGCGCGGTCTTGAGGCGCCGATGGGTCGTCATAGTACAAGTCAGCCTGAAGCACGTAGTCGCCACGAGGCTGAGCCGCCCCGCGCAGATGCACGATAAACTCCATCCGGAAGTTCATCGCGGCGATCACGGTTGTGCCACCCACTCGGCGCCGTGCGCTGTCGTAGAGCGCGATCTCGAAGTTCGGCTGCTCGCGGAAGGGGGTCACCTGAATCTGCACCCTGACGCGCCGCCCGTCCGGGGTGGGTCGCGCGGCGAGTTGCTCGATGCGCACTTCCTCGCGCGGTCTGAGATTCGGGTTGTCGGGCAGAAAGAAAACAGGCGAGCCGGTCATCCCTCACCTCGCAGGGCCTGTTGTGCTGCGTGCAGCGCGCCCCATGCGGTGGCGAACTGATCGGCGGGGATCAGCACATGATCGCGCTGAAAGGCGCTGAGAGCCAGAATAGAGACTCCCGCTTTGGCCAGGATGTCACTGACGAGCGCGAAGAAGCCGGTCAGCGCCGGATCAAGCGGGACGTCGAAGGTGATCAGGCGGTAGAGCGCCCCTTGCTCGGCGTCCGGCAGGCGCGCGCCGAGCATCTCCCATTCCGCCTGGGGCAGCACCAGAGTGACTTCGTGCCGGTCGGCGATCAGGGCGCTAAAGGGCGTGCCGATCTCAGCCAGCAATCCCGCGCCGGCTGTGATGGCAGCGGAAGGCAGCCGGACCAGGCGATAAATCCGTTCGTCCGTGACCAGCGGCGCGCTGGCGAAGATCTGCTCGACGGGTGTCATATCAGGCGTCCTTTCACGTTGCCGGACCTAGAGCCGTTCGACGGGCGCGACGGGCAGCATCACGATCCCCGAGATCACTTTAGGGTAGAAGTCCGTGCTTTTCTGCGGCATGACTTCACCGTGCCCAGCGATGGCAATGATCTGCTCCATGCGCGTCGGGCTGACGAAGAACACGAACTCGCCGCGGCCCTGATCGACGTTGGCGACCGCTTCGCGCGGGTCGCGGTGATAGCGGATCATCGTTTTGTCCTCAATGCCGGAGTCCGGCACGCCGGCGATCTGGGCGATCAAGATCCGGTGCAGGATGCTCACCGCCAGCTTTTTCCACGCCTCGGAATGGTCGCCGGGGATCAGATCGGGGATCGACACACCGTCCTTGAGCGTCAGGACGTGGAACCCGGTCTGCGGGCCGCCGTAGAAGCCAAACGCATGCCCGGATGGATGGGCGTTGACTGCCTGCAAGGTTGACGCCAGATCGGGCGCCGGCCGGACGGTGAAATGCTCAGCGGCGCGGCTGAGGATGGCGTCCGGCGTGGTCCTGCCGAAGCTGTGGATCTCGCGGTGTGTGGGCAGGACAACCAGCCCGGGATCGGTCATGCTGACGAGGGTCGCGGGGACGAAGTTGAAGGCCGCGTCGGCAGGGGCGTTGGGATAGGCCGCGCGTTGCCGGCTGCGGTAGGTCAGGGCGGTCGAATAGCGGTGATGGCCGTCGGCGATGATCAGGCCCCGTTTGGGCGCCATCTCAGCTTCAATGGCACGGACGACTTGCGGATCGCCGATCGCCCATACACGCTGGCGGACGTCGCTCTCGAAAAGCTCGACCGTGTCGATGTCCGGATCGCGCCCGCTTATAGCGCCGCGCACAAGGTTGTTGATCGCGTTGTCTGGGTCGGGGTAGAGGACGAAAATCTGCTCCGTGTTGGCTTCGAGCGTTGTCAGCAGGCGCAGACGGTCTTCCTTCGGACCGGCGTGGGTGCGCTCGTGGGGCAGGATCACACCCTGATCAAAATCGACCAGCTCCAGCGCGGCGATCAGGCCCAGGCGCGTGTAGGTTGTGCCTTCGACGGTAAAGGTCTGCTCGTACGCGTAGTAGGCGGGGCGTTCCTCGCGAATGAGAATCCCTTCGTCGAGCCATTCCTGGTACACGGCGCGCGCGCGGCTGTAGACGTTCGGCCCACCGGGGCGGTCCAGGACGTCGTCGGGCAGGGTGCGGCCCTGAATAATCCGCACAATGTTGTACGGGCTGAGTTCGTAGTACCGTGCCTGCAGGTCCTCGTCGATTCGGTCATAGGGCTGGCTGACGACGGTCTGCATGTCGGCGATCCGGTGCGGGTTATAGCGGATCGCGCGGAAGGGTTTGACAACGGCCATCGGGAGTGCCTCCTGGTGCGTCGATGAGGTCCGCGCAAAAACAGACGCAACAGATTGTACACCAGACGGGGGCGGGCCGGTTGCGGATTGTCCGCCGTTCGCGTATGCTGTAGGTAACGACGCTAGATTTGAGTCATGGTGCGATCCGGGCCGCTGCGACAGGGGGGTGGATGGCGGCGGCAAGTGAAGTGATTTATGATTACCAGGCATGGTGTCTTATCCACAGGAGGCAAGATGATGCATCATGTGCGACGATTTGTGACGCTGGTCCTCGCGCTGGGGGTGCTACTGGGCGCGCAGGCGATCGTTCGCGCTCAGGATGGCGCTCAGCTAACGACGCATACGGTGCAGGCGGGCGAAACGCTGTTCAGTATCGCGAGCCAGTACAATATTACGGCAGAGGCCCTGGCGCAGCTCAACCAGATCTACAACCCAAATCAGATCTATGTTGGCCAGGTTCTGACCATCCCGCTCGCGGGCGGCGCTCAGGTGTCGCAGATGACGCCCACACCCCCGGTGGCAGGCACCCCGCTACCCGGCGCCGCGCAGTATCCCACCGCGCTGCCCGGCCCGGTGACCGAGATCATTCATGTCGTCCAGCCCGGCGAGAACCTATTCCGGATCGCGTTGCGCTACGGCCTGACCACGGCTGAGCTGGCGCGGTACAACGGGATTGTGGACACGCGCCTGATCTACGTGGGGCAGGAGCTGCGCATCCCGGTCGGCCAGGTGACGCCAACCCCGCCGCCCGTGCTTCCCGAAACAATCTTTCCCACGGCCGGTCCGCCACCCGAAGAGATGATCTATCCCACGGCACTGCCCGCGGAAGCGATGCCAACGCTGGCTGTTGGCGCCGAGGTGGAAGTCGAAGCCTTCCCGACGGCGGGCGCCGTGCCCAACCGGGCGCGAAATGTAAGCTGGGCACCTGGCGTCCAGATTCACCTGCCGAACCAGGACCTGGAAGCGGTCATGGAAGATGTGACGGGGTTGGGCGTAACCTGGGTCAAGCAGGTAATCGACTGGGCCATCTACGAGCCTGTCCAGGGGGCGATCGATTGGGAGCCGCTCGACGAGATGATCGAGGCGATGGACGCCGCGGGCTTGAACATCCTGTTGACCGTCACCGGCGCGCCGGACTGGGCGCGCGAGACGACTGAGGAAAGCGGCCCGCCTGCCAATCCACAGACATACGCCGCCTTCATCGGAGCGCTGGCAGGGCGATATGCCGGGGTGGTGGACGCTTACGAGGTGTGGGACTCTCCGAATCTGCGGCGCGCGTGGAACACACCGCGCGGCATCAGCGCTGCCGACTACGCGGAACTGCTGAAAGGCGCGTTCACGGCGATCAAGTTGGCGGATCCGGCGGCGGTCGTGGTGACGGGCGGGCTGG
>DYEN01000587.1 GCA_020725705.1 Anaerolinea sp. | reverse complement strand
CTGCGGCCGGGCATCCCGGCAATCGTGTACTTCACTGCGCCGACCTGCATCCCTTGCCAGACTCAGCAGCGCCCGGCCATCCAGCGCCTGCTCGCTGAATTGAACGGCCGCGTGCAGGTCATCGAGGTTAACGCGCTCAACCAGCCCGACGCGGCCAGCCGCTGGGGGGTGCTCAGCATCCCCACCACCTTTGTTCTCGACGGGCGCGGCACGCTGCGCCAGGTTAACCGCGGGATCACCGGCACGGAAAAGCTCAAGCAACAGCTTCAAGAGTTGTAGGCAGCCGCGGGCGCGCGCCCGATCTATGTCGCGGTGTCGGAGCGGTCCGGCGCCAGCAACAGGCGCTCCAGCGCCGCAGTGAGGCTCGCCGGCTGCGCCAGATGCGCGATCTCCAGCCGCAGGCCCGGCGTTGCGCGGCGCAGGTCGCTGTGCGGATCGGCCAGCTCGTCGGCAGCGCGGCCCGACCCGGCCACCACGATCACAGGGTTCCCGGCGGCGGCCTGCGCGCCGATTTCCTCGCGCACAATCGGCCCCCCGTTGACCACCAGCGCCGCACCAGGGACCCCCGCCGCTCGCAACAAGCCGACCAGCAGCGGGCTTTCGATCCCAAAGCTATCCCCCTCGACCAGCAGAAAATGCGAGTGATCGGGATCGAGCGGCGGACGCCCGGCGTCCGGCTCATCGCTGCCCGGAAAGCGAACCGCTCCGAGCGGCGCGACGCCGATCAGCGGAAAAGTCCCACCCACGGCGCGCCGGGCCGCGCCCATCGCCGCCATCGTCCCCGCTTGCGTGCCCCCATCCACGATCATGACGCGCTCGCGCTCGGCGAAAGGGGCCAGGCTCGCCGCGAATAAGTCGCGCACAGCGTCGATCAGCATGGGATCCATGCCCCCCGCTCCGCCGTGAATGACCACCGCCGCCCGGCAGCCGGGCAGGCTCAGCGCAGCCAGCGCCGCACGCGGATCGGCACCCACCGGCACACGCACTGCCTCTGCCGATCCGGTGTGGAGCGGAATGGTGAAACGCGCAAATGTGGTCATGTCGGTCTCCGTGGTTACCGGGCGCACCGCCGGGTTTGCGGTGCATCCTCAGCCAGATTATAGTGCCCGTGCCCCGCCCCGCGCATCCCGGCCACTTTACCTTGACAAGCCAGGGAAGCCCGGTAGTATAGGGCGGGGTATTTACCAACCGAACACGATGCTGCCGCGCATGGTGTACATCTACCATCACGGGCGGTGCTGGCCCCAGCTCGCACCGCCTGTTTTGTTGGCTGGTGGTGGTTTCAGCAGTCGCCTTTCCACCTGAACGCCGCTCCTTTCGCCCTCTGATAGGTGGGCGCATCGCACACCCGCATCACCGGCCAGACCGGGTTTCCAGTAATGACGATGGACAACGACAGGGAAGGCCTTCAGCAGGAACGGGAGTTTCTGCAGGCGCAGTTGGCTGAGGTTCAGCACAAGATCGCGCGTCTGCGGAACGCGCGCCGAGGCAGTCACGACCCGCTCGAAGCAGAGGGACTCGACGCGAGGCTGCGCAGCGCCGAGACAGAGCGCACGCTGATCCTATCGCTGCTCGAACAGCAAAAGCACGCCAACCCAGGGCTGCCGCTCCGCGCCGCCCTGATGGCGCAGATCCGCCGCCTGGAAATGGCAACCGGCCATCCGGCGCTGCGCTGGCGGCGGGGGCGCGCTACCTCGCCGCAATATTGGGAAGCAGCCCGCCAGCGGACGTTTCTGGAACAGCTTCTGCGACGCTTCAATTCCTGGGAAGCGGACCGTCCGTACTACCCCATCGTCGCCAACGGGCCTCAGTCCGCTGCGGTGCCGGCCCCGCGCCCCAGCCGGGAAGCCCTGTTCAACCCCTGGGGGGCACCCCCCAGGGCCGCGCCATCAGAGCCGGCGAACGCCCAAGACGAACTCGACACGGCGGCCGGGCGCGTGCAGGCGCGGCGTGCCGGGCTGATCGAGACGCTGGCGCGCGCCGGGATCGATGCCGACCACATCGAGATCATCCTCGAGAACGAGCCAAAGGCGATTGTGATTGCCTACGCGCACAACGAAGACGAGCGCGTGCGAATCATCAACACGCTGCTGGCTGCAGAGGACATCGAGGCGGTGCTGGCGGATATCCGGGTCAACGATCCGCGCCAGTGCCCGGTCTGCCGGGCGCGGGAGCGGAAAACGTCTTCCAGAGCGGAATCCTCGCCCGGCTCGTAAACCGGCGCTCGCGCCGTGTGCCGGTGGCCCGCCGGCTCAACAGCGTGGTCAGGTCGCTTTGAAGTGGATCGAGTCGATCATCTGCTCGATCGTGTCCAGCGGCAGTTCCGCCCGGCCCTGGTTGGAAAACACCCGGACGGACATCCAGAACATGCGCCCGTCGTGCGGCACATAGACATCGTACAGCGCCCAATCGCCGTCATTCCCCAGCACAAAGTTCTTCAGACCGCCGGATTTGCTCTTCACACTCAGCCGGTATACGCGCGCATCGAAGCCGTCGATCACCTGCTCGCGTGCCTTGTAGTCCAGATCGTAGTCCTCGGCTTCCAGGCCGCCATACTCCGTGAACGCCTGGTAGAGCGTCTGCGCCTGGCTCACCCGGCTGTAGCGTGGCGAGGTTTCCGGCACGTCCATCGCGATGACGGACAGCATCAGATCGGGCGGATCGCGGAAGTCGAGCAGGCCACCGATCGCGCTGCCGATCATCTGGCCGGGATCGAACGCCTGCCCGGTGTAAAGATCGACCTCGTTGAAGCGCGGGTCGTTGGCGATGCCGCAGACGGGGTGCCCCTGCGGATCCGCCTTGCAGATCCCGCCCCATTTTTCGGGATGCTCCAGCGTGAACGTCCAGCCGTCCAGCGTCTGCATCGCCGGCAGGCCGCCCAGGCCAAACCAGCCGCGCTGCTTCGCTACCACCACCAGCACCGACACCAACGCAATCAGCGCGAAGCCGATCACTACAACGCCGATCAGCATGCCGGACGATCCGCTCTCGCGCGGCTCGCGCCGGCCGGGGAAGTCGTGCACGCGGCCAGGCACGATCCCCTCGCCAGCCGTCGCCCCGTCGCCGACAAATCCTAACCCCGGACCCCACTCTGGCTGCTTGCCCGTCCCCGGAGCCTGACCGGTGTGGGGTGCCGCAAAGGGGTTCTGCTCGCCGGTGTCGATCCCTGCGAACGGATCGAACTCACCCAGGTCCGCCCAGGGATCGAACCGCGGCGACTCGCGGCGGGCCGGTTCGGCAGGGGCGGGCAGATCGTCCACCGCAGTGACAAACGGGGGCGTGCGGGCCGCGTCACCGGAGGGGGAACGACTGATGACAAAGAACGAGTCGTCTGGCTCGTCGGGGGCGGCAAGCTGCGCCAAGCGCGCCCGCGCGCGTGCATCGTCCGGGCGCAGGCGAAGCACGCGCTCCAGGCAGGTGCGCACGTTCGCCGGATCCGACACAACGTGCGACATCAGCCACCAGGCGTCTGCGTCGCGCGGGTTGCGAGTCAGGTAGGATTTCAGGAGGTGCCCGGCTGCGTTGCGCTGGCGGGCTTTGAGCAGCTCCGCGGCGCGCGCCACCTCGGGGGAAGGGGAAGGGGTGGGCATGGTTGATCGGTCTCCAGATACGCCGGTTGTCCGGCCCTGCCAACAAGCGCATCCCCACCCGCGGAACGCGAGCGCGGCGTGTCCATCACCGGGGCACGCCGTGTCCGCCCCCAGTATACACGGCTCTGGCGCTGAAGTTTGTGAAAAAAAGCGAAATTCTCACCCGAAGGTATGCGCGCGCGCCGCATAGATCAGGATCGCGGCGGCCACGGCGGCGTTGAGCGACTCGGCGCCGGACACCATCGGGATGCGCACGCGGGTGTGGGGGATCGCTGCCGCCGCCGCGCCGAAACCGTGCGCCTCGCCGCCCACAACGATCACCGAAGGCTGCCGCCAGTCGACCGTGGTGTACAGCTGCTCGCCGGCGGCGTCCGCCAGATAGAAGCGGTGCGCGGCGTAGGCCTGGGCGATCGCGTCCCAATCGAGCGTGCGCAGCGGCAGGCGATAGTGCGCGCCCATCGCGCCGCGGATCGCTTTGGGGTTGGTGGGGTCAACCGTGCCGCGCGTCAGCAGCAGCAGGTCCACCCCCGCCGCCGCTCCGGTCCGGATCAGCGTGCCGAGGTTGCCGGGGTCGCGCCAGCCATCGGCCACCACGACCAGCGCGGGATCGCCGGGCACGGGCAGCTCCGGCCAGGGGAACACACCGAGGATGCCCTGCGGGGTTTCGGTGTCCGATAGCGTGGTCATCAGCTCCGGCGTGACCGCCAGCACCCGGCACCCCACTGCGCGCAGGCGCTCCAGCAGGTCGTGCGTGAGCGTGCCGGGCGCGTCGGCGTCGGGCACGTGCAGCGCGAAGTCGGGCTGCGCCCCCGCGTCGAGCGCGTCCCGCATCAGGCGCACGCCTTCCAGCACCAGCCGCCGGTGCTTGCGCCGTGCCTTGCCCTGAGTCTGAAGCATCTTCACCAGCTTGATGCGCTCGTTGTGCGGGCTGCTGATCACCACCATGGCACACTCCCTGGAAGCAGCAAAGAACGGCAAAGAGCAGCTAAAGACAGCGAAGAACAGCTAAAGACGGTCAAAGACGGTCAGAGCGCACGGCGGCCTCACCGGCTTTTCGCGGCTTCCCGCCGTTATTCTGCTGTATTTTGCTGCTTTTAGCTGCTTCTCGCTGCCCTTAGCTGCTTTTCGCTCCAAACAAAAAACCGGCGGATCGTTTGAACGCCGGTCTTTGAGATCAGATTGCAGACGCGCGGCCACTACGCCTGCTTCGCCAGCTCGACAATCGAGGCGAAGGTCTGTGGGTCGCGCACGGCCAGATCCGCCAGAATCTTGCGATCCAGCTCGACGCTCGCGCTCTTCAGGCCGTGCATCAGACGGCTGTACGACAGGCCGCTGAGACGCGCTGCCGCGTTAATGCGCGTGATCCACAGGCGGCGCAGATCGCGCCGGCGGTTGCGGCGGTCGCGGTAGGCGTACCACTGGCTTTTCATCATGGCCTCGTTGGCACGCCGGAAGAGCCGGTGCTTGGTGCCCCACTGGCCCTTCGTCATCTTCAGGATTTTCTTATGCCGGCGGCGTGTGACCACGCCCCCCTTGACACGGCTCATCGACTACGCTCCTCTGCTCATCCGCCCGGCGGGCGCGCGCCACTTAGGCCGGCGGATTCTGCTTATACTTTCCGAGATACGGTGCCAGCCGGCGGATGCGCTTGGCCTCGCGGCTGTTCTTGACTTCCAGCATCACATCGAACTGGGCCTTCGTGCGCTTGGACTTGCGCCGGCGCAGATGGCTCTTGCCGCCCTTGGTACGCAGCACCTTGCCGCTGCCCGTGACCCGGAAGCGCTTGGCTGCGGCCTTGTAGGTCTTCAGCTTGTATTTCTTCTGCTTGTTCGCCACGAACGCACTCCCTATAAACACATGTGCACCGCACGCGAGGTGCGGCGCAAGAACCTTTGCCAGTGAGCCAGACGGCAGCCGCTACTTCTTCTCCGGGGCAGGGGCCAGAACCATCAACATCGTGCGGCCTTCCATGTTGGGCGCCTGCTCGACGATCGCGACATCCTTCAACTCTTCGGCGACCTCGCTCAACATATCCCGCGCGATTTCCGGATAGGTGATCTCGCGGCCCCGGAAGCGGATGCGCACCTTGACCTTCATCCCATCTTCCAGCCAGCGGCGTGCGTCGCGCACCTTAAACGAACGGTGGTGATCGTCGGTCTTGGGACGTAACCGGATCTCTTTGACCTCGACCTGCTTCTGCTGCTTGCGGGCTTCGCGCTCCTTCTTAGCACGCTCATACTGGAACTTGCCAAAATCCATGATCTTACAGACCGGTGGATTGGCGTTGGGCGCCACCTCGACCAGATCGAGATCACGCTCTTGAGCAAGCTGCAAGGCCTTCTGAAGCGGAACGATGCCAACGTTCTCGTTCTCGTCGTTGATCAGCCGAACCTCGCGCGCGCGAATTCGGTCGTTGACCCGGTAATCTCCTGTGCTTATGGCCCTTGTCCTTTCCGACTGTGCACCGTCTTTTTCGCTGACTTTGGGCTGTCAGTGTAGCATAGCGGCCCCGTTTCGTCAACCGAAAAAGCGGCAAACTACAGCAAGAAATAGCAACGAGCAGTCAAAAACAGCGAAGAACAGCCAAAGACGGCAAGAGGCGGCGAGAGACAGCACAAATGCACCGCCGCGTCCACCGGCTTTTTTTGAGCTACACTTCGCTGCTTTTAGCCTTATTTTGCTGCTTTTAGCTGCCTTTAGCTGCTTCTCACTGCGCTTTGCTCAAATCGTGAACGACTGATGCATCTCCGGCACGGCCACATCCTCATACCCCGCCTCCGTGCGCAGACCGTCGGCCAGGGCCAGCGCCGCGGCCTCTTCGCCATGCACCAGGAAGGTATGACGCGGTCGCTTGCTGATGGCCGCCGCCCAGGCCAACAGCTCGCTGCGATCGGCGTGCCCCGAAAAACCGTTGATCACCTCGACCCGCGCCCGCACGGTGTATTCCTCACCGAAGATGCGCACCGGCGACACGCCTTCCACCAGCCGACGGCCCAGCGTGTCCGGCGCCTGCCAGCCCACAATCAGAATCGTGTTGCTCGGATCCTCGATGCGGTTGCGCAGATGATGCAGAATGCGCCCCGTTTCGGCCATCCCGCTGGCGCTGATGACAATGAACGGATCGCGGCGGAAGTTTAGCTCTTTGCTCTGCTCGACCGAGCGTGTATAGACCAGGGAGTCGAACCCGAACGGGTCGCCTTCGGCCAGCATAAAGGCGCGAATCTCGGAGTCGTAGGCTTCGGGATGCAGGCGAAAAACCGACGTGGCGTTGATCGCCAGCGGGCTATCCACGAACACAGGCAGCGCCGGAATATCGCGGCGGACCATCATCCGGTGCAGCGTGTAGACCAACTGCTGCGTGCGCCCCACGGCGAAGGCCGGGATGATCAGCGCCCCGCCCCGGCGGTACGTGTCGTTGACGATGCGCTCCAGCCGCTTCTCCGAGTCAAAGTACGGCTCGTGCTCGCGATCGCCGTAGGTGCTCTCCAGGATCAGCACATCGGCGTGATCGACCGATTCCGGATCGCGCAAGATGGGGATGTTGGCGCGGCCCAGGTCCCCACTGAACACCAGACACACGTCGCGACCCACGTCGCGATCCTCGATGTCCAGCACCACGATCGCGCTGCCCAGCATGTGCCCCGCGTCGAGGAAGGTGACATAGACCCCCGGCGCGATCTCGCGCTGGCGGTGGTAGCCCACCGCGGCAAACGACTCCAGGCTGTTCACCGCGTCTTCGATGGTATACAGCGGTTCGATAGGCGGCTCGCCGCTGCGCGCCCGCTTCTTGTTCAAAAACTCGGCGTCGCGTTCGTGGATCGAGCCGCTGTCCATCAGCATCGTCGAGCACAAATCGCGCGTGGCGAAGGTGCAGACGATGTCGCCCCGAAACCCGCTCTTGACCAGCGTGGGTATATTCCCGCTGTGGTCAATGTGCGCATGGCTGAGCACCATCACGTCAATCGACGCCGCATCAAAGGGCAGGTTGCGGTTGCGGCGGAGCGACTCGTCGCGCTTGCCCTGATACAGGCCGCAGTCGAGCAGGATGCGGTGATCGTTGACCTCGATCAGATGCTGTGACCCGGTAACCGTCCGCGCCGCACCGTGAAAGGTGATCTTCATGTCCGCCGTCCTCTGCTTGAAACGATGCCCGCGCCGCCATAGCAGCGCCACTATAGCAGCGCCAGGGCTATTCCTCTCCCGACACGCGCTTGAGCAGCTCGATCAGCTCGGCGCCGTATTCCGCCTGCCGCCAGGGTCCCAGCCCTGGGATGTCGTCCAGGTCTTCGACCCGCTGTGGCACCTGCCGCGCCAACACCCAGAGCGTATCGCGCGGCATGATGACGTCGGACTCGACCCCGCGCTCTTCTGCGCGCTCTTTGCGCCAGGCCCGCAGCGCATCATAGCGCGCCCGGACCGTCATATCGAGCCTATTGGTGCGGCGCGGCGGCTGAGGTGGCCGGGCCGCCTGACCGCGCGCCACCGCCTGCACAATCGCCTCGGCATAGCGGCGCACCTGGCTCCTGGCCGGGCCGCGCACCGCATCCAGATCCGCCTCTCGGCGCGGCCCAAGCTGCGCCAGTTCGACCAGTGCCCGGTCGCTGAAAATCTTGAACGGTGGGACGTTCCGGCGGCGTGCCAGCTCGTCGCGCAGCAGATACAGCTCGCGCACCACGGCAACCTGGCTGCGCCGCATCTTCTGCACGCCGTTAATGCGCCAGAAGCCGTCCGGGTCGAACTCGTATTGGGCCGGCGGAAAGTCCGGCAGGGCCGAGAAGATCTCGTGCGCCTCGTCCATGCGCCCTTGTGCGGCCAGCTCCGCCACCAGCCGGTCGCGCAGTGCGGGCAGGTAGTGCGTGTCCATCTGCGCGTAGAGAAGCTGATCGCGGGGCAGCGGGCGGGTCATCCAGTTGGCGCGCTGGTACTTCTTGTCCGCCCGGACGCCGAACTGTTCCTCGAGAATACTGCCCAGGCCGACGCGCTCCCAGCCGCAGATGCGCGCCGCCAGCATGGTATCGAACACGCGGCTGAAGCGAAAACCAAAATCGCGCTTGAGCGAAATAATGTCGTACTCCGCCGCGTGGAAGACGATTTCGGTCGCCGGATCGGCCAGCAATTCGCCCAATGGACTCATGTCGTCGATCGCCAGCGGATCGACGATGTAGTCCTGCTCGCGCGTGGAAAGCTGGATCAGACACACCTGCTCATAATAGGCGTAGAGGCTGTTGGACTCGGTATCGACCGCCAGCAAGGGCGTGCCGCGCAGCCGGTCAACCAGCGCGCGAAGCTGGGCGGTGTGCCGGATGGTCTCGGCCGGCTCCAGATCGCGGGGCAGAGGCGTCACAACCACCCCCGACGCCGGAAATAGGACAGCATCGTGGCGGCGATTGTGAACATCATGGCGATGATCAGCACAAAGGCCGCGTCCCACTCGGCCAGCGGAAGCTCGACGTTCATGCCGTAAATCCCGCTGAGCAAGGTCAGCGGCAGCATGATTACCGAGATCACGGTCAGGATGCGCATCACCTCATTTAGCCGGTAGCTGACGAGCGTGTTAGCCGTGTCGGACAGACCGCGGATCACTTCTAGATCGTCCTCGATAATCTCGTATGCTTTGATCAGGTGGTCGAGGATGTCGCCGAAGTACACGTCGAGTTCTTCGCGGATGAAGGGGCGGTCGACCTTCTCCAGGTTCTCCACAATCACCAACTGGGGGCGGATGATGCGCCGCAGCGCGATGATGTCCCGCCGGATGAACGACAGGTCTTGAATGATGTGGCGCGAGTCCTCGGTGAAGATGTCCTCTTCGATGGCGCGGATGTTGGCGTCCACCTTGTAGAGAATCGGGAAGATGTAGTCCACCAGCCGGTCGATGACGGTGTAGAAAAGCTTACTGGCGCCGCGCCCCATGTACTGGTCGCGCAGTTCCTCGCTGGTCTGGCACTGCTCAAACAGATGGCGCACCGGTTTGAGCGTCCCATCGTGCACCGTGATCAGATATCCGCTGCCCACAAACATATCGACCTCGGCGGCCCGGCTGATGCGCTGCACCGGGTCCCACAGCGGGAAGTGCATGACGACAAACAGATAATCGTCGTATTCGTCCAGCTTGGGGCGCTCAATCCGGCTCAGGAGGTCTTCGAGGTCCAGCGGGTGGAAATGCGGGTAGTTCTCCCGCAGGTCTTGCACATCCTGGGGCGTCACCCGCTCGATGTTGGTCCAGATCACCCGACCGTACTGAATCGTTTCCGTCGCCATGCGCATCATTATGATCTTTGCAGGTCGATCCGGCAACCCTCAACCTGCCACCCGGCGATTATCGGGCGCCCGCTCTCCGCGCTGCCGAAGCGCGGGTAAAGTCTGCTACAATTCCCCCAGACAGACCGTGCACCGCTCGTAGCCAACCGGACTCGCGCCGCCATGCGTGCCATTCTGCCGCCGCTCGTCACCCTCGCCCGCCGGATCCGGCGCATCCTGCGCCGGCTGTGGCGCCTCGTGTGGCGGACTGCCCTGACCATCGCGTTGATCTTCACCCTGGGCGACGGCGTCACGCGCGATGTCTCGCTGCGCGACCGCGCCGTCACGCTGGCCCAGGACGTGCTGTTCGACTATGTGAGCTGGGAGATCGGCGCGCTGTGGACCAAAGCCCGTCACGAGCTGCTGGGCGTTCATCCGTATCTGGACGAGGAAGCCCGCCGCCGCCTGGTGCTGGACTATTTCGACCGCTTGCAGCAGGCTCAGGCGCTGGAGCGCGCCGTCGACGCGATCTACGCCGACCCGGACGAACTCGATCCCGCCGGGGCCAGCGCGGGCCAGACCGCCGAGCGCGACCGGTTGCGCGCCGGGCTGGCCGCCGACCAGCCGCTGGTCGAGAGCGTGATCGAGGGGCAGGTCGCGGCAGTGCTGGTCGAGGCAGGGTTTGGCGCGCTGGGACAGGCGTTGCCGCCGGTGTCCATGCATATCACCGAAGTGCCCACCCTGCT
>DYEN01000586.1 GCA_020725705.1 Anaerolinea sp. | reverse complement strand
TCGAGCGCGTGGCCGATCTCGGCGTGTTCCGCGCCAAGACGCTGGCGGCGCACTGTGTTCATGTGGACGCCGATCAGATCCGGGTGCTGCGCGAGAACGACGTGGCTGTGGCGCACAACCCCACCAGCAACCTCAAGCTGGCGAGCGGGATCGCGCCGATCAAAGAGATGCTGGAGCGCGGCGTCAAACTCAGCGTGGGCACGGACGGCGCCGCCAGCAACAACGACCTGGATATGTTCGAGGAGATGCGCCTGGCCGCGTTGCTGGTCAAAGGCGCGACGTATGACCCGGTCGTGCTGCCCGCCAAGGAGGCGCTGCTGATGGCGACGCGCTGGGGCGCCGAGGCGCTAACCCTGGGCGACATCACCGGCAGCCTGGAACCCGGCAAGCGCGCCGATCTGATCGTGGTGGACCGCAGCCCGTTGCACAATGCGCCGCACTTCGAGCGCAACCCCGACAACATCTACTCGCAGCTTGTTTACGCCGCACACGCGTCCGACGTCCAGCACGTGATGGTCAACGGGCGCTGGCTGATGCGCGACCGTGCCCTGCTGACGCTGGATGAAGACGCGCTGCGCGCAGCGGCGACCGACTACGCGCGCCGGATCGACGCCTTCCTCGAAGCGCGCGAGGGGAACGTCCTCAACAAGCTGGTGGCGATCGGTGGCCTGCAGCAGGAAGAGAGTTTTGAGATTCAGGTCAAGGCGCGCGCTGGCGACAAAAGCCCGCTCCAGGCGCTGGAAGCGCACCCGGCGGTCGAGATCGTCAAGCACAACCACTACCGCCAGTACGACACGTATTTCCTGTTCGACGACGAAGAAATGGGCCGCGTGCGCTACCGCGAGGATGATTTCATCGACGAAAACGGCCAGCCGGTCAACGTGCGGACGCGCCTGACCTACACCACGCCGACCAAAGAGCGCGAATTTGACGAGGCGGTGCTGCTCTCGCGCTCGCGCTTTATCGCCCCGGCAGACCGCCCGCTGCGCTTCTACCGCGAATATTTCCAGGCACGCAGCGAGTGCGAGATCCACAAGGATCGCCTGCGCTGGCACATCCTGTACAAGGGCGTGCTGTTCTACGTCAACTACGACCGTATGATGCAGCCGGAGATGGGCGAGCGTTACATCGAGATCAAGGCGCGCACGTGGTCCAAAACGGATGCCGAATTCAAAGCGGCGCTGGCGAACGAGATCCTCAGCGATGTGCTGGCGATCCCGGCGGAAGATCGCGTCAAGACGGAGTACGTCGATCTGTGCGCCGGCGCCGATTGATGGCGTTGCAGGCAGAGCTGGCACACGAGCAGGGCGGCACACAAGCCGCTCTGTTTGTGTGCCGCGCTTGACAAGCCCGCGCCCCGACCTCATAATCGATAGTAGTTCTATTTTGTACTACTATGGCCTGTAGCGGCGCAGCCGTCCGAGGTGAGGTGCGAGGTGCAGGGCAAAGGGATGGGGGAGCGGGCAGAGGCGGGGGCGAACCGGATCGCGGCCAAGCTGAGCGAGATTATCCTTGGCGGGCAGGACGGTCTGGTGAATGTGGCGGGGGTGATCTTGGGGCTGGCCGCGGCCACGCCCGACACGCGGGTGATCATCGCGGGCGGGCTGGCGGCGACGTTTGCCGAGTCGATCTCGATGGCGGCAGTGGCGTACACGTCCAGCCTGGCGAGCCTTGACTATTACCGCGCCCAGCGCGCGCGGGAACGCGCCGAGATCCGCGCGACTCCGCATGCCGAGCGTGCCGAGGTCGAGGCGATCTTCCGCGGCTGGGGATTCGAGGGGAAGCTGCTGCAAGACTCCGTCGATCACATCACTCGCAACGAAGCGCACTGGCTGGACATCATGATGGCGCACGAGTTGCAGCTTCCGCCGGTCGAGGAAGACGGCCTGTTGAGCGACGCGCTGCTGGTGGGTGTCTCGGCGGTGGTAGGGTCGCTGGTGCCGCTCTTTCCGTTCTTCTTTCTGCCTCGCGTGACGGCCATGTGGGCCGGCCTGATTGCGTCTGCGCTGGTGCTGTTCGGGGTGGGGGCTTTCAAGGCGCGCATCACGGTGGGCAGGCCGGCGCGCAGCGGCGTGCAGATGATGCTGATCGGGATGGTGTCGGCGCTGGCCGGATACGCGATCGGCGCGCTTTTTGGCAGCATGTAGGCGGTGCTGTGCGGCACGAAAACCGGGGCGCTTCGGATGGAGCGTCCCGGTCGTGTTTGGCGCGTTGCGAGCGTGGCGGGCAGCTACTCGGCGGGGTTTTCGAGACGGAAGCCGTGGCCGCGCACGGTGATGATGTACTGGTTGTCCGGATCGACCTCGGCCAAGCGGTCACGCAGGCGCCGCACCAGCGCGTCGATCGCCTGCTCGCTGACGCCCTCGCCCACCGCGTCCGGCCAGACGGCTTCCACCACGCCGTCGCGCGTGCAGACCGCGCCGCCCGCGTCATACAGCAGCTCCAGCAGGCGATATTGGGGTAGGCTGAGCGGCGGGTCAACCTCGCGCCCGCCGATGAACACGCGCCGCGACTCGCGGTTGAGTTTGAGCCGCCCGACCGACCCCGGCAGCTCGTTGACCATCAGGGGGGCGGTCGCTTCCGAGCCAACGAATGTCAGCTTGACCGCCAGCGCAATGTTGATCTCGTCTCCGTCCCGCAGCGCCACCGGCTCGCCTTTGATTTGGCGGCCATTGACCCAGGTGCCGTTCTTGCTGTCCAGGTCTTCCAGGTAATAGGTATCTCCGGCGCGGTAAATGCGGACGTGCTCGCGCGAGACTTGCCGCTCGGGCAGCACCAACCCGCACTCACCCCCGCGGCCAATGACCAGCTCATCTTCTTCGACAATCCACCGCTGGCCTGCTCTCTCACCCTCGTGAATGATCAGCACGGGCTTGTCTGCTGCATTTGCCATTGTTCTCTCGTCCTTGACAAATTGGTAGACGTCGGGCCAGGCTGATCGACCTCGCATGGCGAACACGGTCCGCCCAATGAAAACCGGCCCAGCAGTCGCGGATGCAGACCTCTGACTGAAAAGTATAGCCAAACTGAGGGCGCACCTCAAGCCCGGCGCCGGACCGCCCCGCTCAGCCGCGGTTCAACTCGACGTTGATCTCAACCGGGCTGGGCGTGTCTTCGACCACGCGGATCCCATCCGCCGACACCGGGATATACCCCTCGGCGCGCACCAGGACGCTGTATAGCAGGGGCGCGGTTGTGGTGCCGCGCGGTAGCAGCACCGGGATCTGGAAGTAGCCCTGGCTGTCGGCGAGCGACGTGCCGAGCACCTGGCTTTGCGCCCAGGTGAAATCCTCGACGCTGTACTCCGGGCGCAGCACGATGAACAGCGCGCCGGGGATGCCCTCACCGGTAGCCGCGTCGGTGATTCGTCCGAGCATCTGCACGCCCTCACCGCTGGCAAACACACCGACCGGAAGCTGCCCCAGCCCGACCCGCGCGCTCACCGAGGCCAACGGCACGTTGTTGATGCTGACTTCCAGGGTGTAGGTTCCGTCCGGCAGTGTTTGCAGGCTTTCGAGGCTGACGAAGTAGTTTTCGCCGTCGGTGGCCGCGTCCCATGGCTCGGTCACCTCGATCAGCGCGTCGCCGTCGATCAGCCAGCGCCAGGTCCAGGGCGTGCCCGGTGCCAGCAGCCGCCAGTTGAAGAAGACAACCAGGCTCTGGACGCCACTGGGGAACTCGCTGCGCGCCGGCTGGATGGTGCCGGCTCCGCCGGGCTGCTGGGTGGTGAAGCGGAAGTCGGTGAAAATGACGGGCCTGGCGCCTTCGGCTCCGCCGGCAACGACGAAGTCCGCCGTCGCGCTGAGGATGTTGTTGACTCCCAGCTCCAACCGGTAGCGTCCGGGCAGAAACTCGGCCTGAGCGGTGATCACGTGGGTGCCCTGGGCGTCCAGTGTCCAGACCTCCTGGCTGCGCGCCAGCTCGCGCCCTTCGTAATACCAGATGTAGGTCCAGGGCGTGCCCTGCACCATATTGCGATAGTTGAAGCGGGCCTGGATCGCGGCGCCTTCCGGCAAGACATAACTGGTGCCGACCAGCATACCGGTGTCGCGGTCCAGCAGGCCGAAGACGATATCGGAGAAGCCCGGCTCGGCAGCCGGACCCCCGCC
>DYEN01000585.1 GCA_020725705.1 Anaerolinea sp. | reverse complement strand
TGCAGGTCGCGGTCGATGGTCAGCACCAGGTCGATCCCGTCGCGCACGCGGGTGATGCTGGCCGCCTCTTGCAGCACCGGGATGGCGCTGGTGGTGACTTTCTTGCTCTGGCCGGCAAGCAGCGTCTGGTAGAAGCCCTCGACGCCCCAATAGCCGCGCCGCGTGCGCGACGCATCCGAATCGCGAAAGATGCCGACCAGTTGTGCCGTCAGCTCGCCCTCGGGGTAGATGCGCGTGGGCAGCGGCTCGATAACCATGCCGGGCAGCTCCAGGTCCATGATCGCCTGACCCGCCTCGAAGCCGACCACCGGCTTGAGCAGCACGTAGGTGGAGAGCTTGCCATCCGGCCCCGGCTGGAGTTTGCGATAGATCTCGTCTTCCGGCACGTTGATCAGCGGCGCCAGCTTGCGCGCTGTTTCGGCCCGGTTGACAACCTGGTTAGGGCTGATGCCGATGCGGTACTCGAACGAGTTGACGGCCAGCAAGTTCCCATTGCGGTCGTAGATCTGGCCGCGGTTGGGATAGACTTCGACCGTCTGGCTATAGCGGTTCTGCGCCTGGCTCTCCAGCCGGCTCTTGACGGCCGGGTCCATGCGAAACTGGAACGACAGCAGCCGTGCGATCAGCACGGCGCTGATCAGCAGCATGAACCCGGTGATCACGGTCAGGCGGCGGTGAAATCCTTCGTCACGACCCATCGCGAACCTCTGCCCTAACCCTCGTTCTGCCACTCGTCGAACTGCCGGCGCAGCGCATCCCACTGCTTGGCGAACCACCCGCTCAGCGTCTCGTCATACACTTGGGTGGGCGGCGCGGGGAGCGGCGTTGGCGTGGGGGTGGCCTGCGGGCGGTTGTAGCGATAGCCCTCGACCACAATGTAATCGATGTCGTCGTCGTTTGCCGGGCGGAAGCCCAGTTCGGCGGCGCGTGTCATCAGGCGCGGCAGGCTTTCAAGCTGGGCGATTTCGGCGCGCAACCGCTCGTTTTCGCGCTCCAGCCGCGCCCGATAATTACTCATCTCCTGAAGCTGGCGCGCAGTGGTGGTGGTGGTCGTGGTCTGGATCAGGTACAGCGCGCCGATCAGGATCACGACAATGACGATCAGCGACAGAGTGGCGACCAACTGGCGCTGATCGCGTCCTGGTGGCTGGAACGTATGCTGAATCCACGACTGCCGCTCGTCACTACCCATTGTTACAACCCACGTGTCCGCCCGTCAAACCATCACCATCTCACGGCGACCCGATAACAGCCCGGCTCGTCGCGTCTCACTCTCGATCATATATCGGAATAGGCATTTGGAAAAACGGCTCATGCATCTGCCAGCCGTTCGACCACGCGCAGCCTGGCGCTGCGACTGCGCGGGTTGAGCGCGATTTCGGCTTCGCTCGCCTCGACCGGCTTGCGCGTGATCAGCGCGACGCGCGCGCGGTGGCCGCATGTGCAGACCGGCTGGCGCGGCGGGCAGAGGCAATCGGTCGCCTCGCGCTTGAAAGTCTGCTTGACGATGCGATCTTCCAGGCTGTGGAAGCTGATGACGGCCAGCCGTCCACCAGGGCGCAGCAGGTCGATGGCGCGGGGCAGGGCGCGCTCGACCGCGCCCAACTCATCGTTGACGGCGATCCGCAGGGCCTGAAAGGTGCGCGTGGCGGGGTGGATCTTCTCGCGCGGGCCGCGATAGGCATTGGCGACGACTTCGGCTAACTCCCGCGTCGTGTGAAATGGCCGGTGGGCGACGATGGCCCGCGCAATGCGGCGGCTGTGGCGCTCTTCACCGTAGCGAAAGAGGATGTCCGCCAGTTCGTCGGCGTCGAGGTGGTTGATCAGGTCGGCGGCGGTCGGTCCGGCGGATGTCGGATCGAAGCGCATGTCGAGCGGGCCGTCTTGCATGAAGGCGAAGCCGCGTTCCGGGGTGTCAAGCTGCATCGACGAGACGCCCAGATCGAGCAGAATGCCGTCGGCGCCGGCTGAGCCGTCGCCCAACCACCCGGCGACGGCCTGGGGCATGTCCTCATAGCTGGCGTGAACCAGCGTCACCCGCTCGCCGAAGGGGGCGAGCCGCTCGCGCGCCAGGGCCAGCGCCGCCGGGTCACGATCCAGCCCCAGCAGACGGGCGTGGGGGGCGGTCTCCAGGATCGCGGCGGCGTGCCCGCCCGCGCCCACGGTGCCATCCACGAAGCAACCGGCGGGCAGCTGCGCGACGCGCAGCAGATCGAGCACGGCGTCGAGCAGGACGGGAACGTGCGGTCGGTCGGGTGTGGGCATGGGGCGCTCCTGCCAGTCGGACGGCAGGGAAAGTGTAATCGAGGCGGCGAGCGCTGGCAAGCGGGCCAGGACAGCGGCGGGGGGCGATCGCGCCGATCGCCCCCACAAGCGGATGGCGCTAGGGCGCCACGTCCCACAGAATCACGGTGTTGTCGTCCGAGCCGGATGCGATCAGCAGGCCGTCGGGGCTGAAGGCGACGCCATTGACCCAGTCCATGTGCCCAAGCAGGACCGTCTTCTCCTGCCAGGTGCCGTCGAGGACCCACAGGCGGACCGAGCTGTCGTCCGAGCCGGACGCGATCAAGGTGCCATCGGGACTGAAGGCGACGCTGTTGACATAGTCTTCGTGGCCGCTTAGCTCGGCGATCAGTTCGCCGGTCGCCGCGTCCCAGACGCGCACGATCCCGTCATCGCTGCCGCTGACCAGCAGCGCGCCGTCCGGACTGAAGGCGACGGCGTTGACATAATCCGGATGCTCCAGCACGCGCGTCTCGCCGTGGCTGGCGACGTCCCACACGATCACCTTGCCGTCATCGCTGGCCGAAGCCAGCAGAGTGCCGTCCGGGCTGAAGGCGACGGACTGAACCCAGTCGGTGTGTCCTTCGGCGACGAACGCTTCTTGCCAGGTGCCGTCGAGCGCCCACACGCGGACGGTGCTATCGTCCCCGCCGGACGCGATCAGCGTGCCGTCTGGGCTGAAGGCGACGCTGTTGACATACCCCTCGTGCCCGCTCAACTCGACGATCAGTTCGCCGGTTTCGGCATCCCAGACGCGCACGATCCCGTCGTCGCTGCCGCTGACCAGCAGCGCGCCGTCGGGACTGAAGGCGACGGCGTTGACGTAGGCCGGGTGCTCGGGCGCAAAGAGCACATCGCCGCTGGCGACATCCCACATCCGCACGGTGAAGTCGTCGCTGGCGGAGGCCAGGCGCGTGCCGTCAGGGCTGAAGGCCACGCCGTTAACCCAGTCGGTGTGCCCCTGGAACATGGCGTGCCAGGGCGCGGTGTACTCCACGCTGGCGGCGATCGCCAGGATGGTTTCCTCGAACGCGTCCAGACCGCCGGGGCTGGCCAGCGCCACCACGATCACCGTGTCATCGGCGCCCTGGTCGAGCGCCAGCAGCACGGCGCTGCTCATCGAAAAGGTGAAGTCCAGCCGCAGGGCCGGCTGGTCGTTGATGGTGACCGGCTCCGGCGCAAACGACTCCAGCGCCAGCTCGCCGCCGCTGAGATCGTAAGCCAATGTGGCGAGGATGTCCGCCATGCTCAGGTTTGGCGAGCCGGAAACCAGGAAGCCCACGACCGACGGCTCGATCACGATGATCCCGACCGCGCCGGGCGGCAGGCTGTCCGCATCAAAGGCGTTTGGGTCGTTGGTGATGGCAACCAGGCCGGAATCTTCTTCCAGTGCCCAGCCGGCGGGATAGGACAGGGTCAGACTGCCGTTGGGCGAAACATACTGCTCGGTCAGAGGGTCTTGGGCAAGGGCGGTCAGCGGCGCCACGAGCAGCAGGGCCAGCACCAACACGCCCAGGCAAATGCTTCGGGTTCGGATCATCATGTATCTCCTTTAGGAAAAGTAAGCGCGGGTGGGTGGAATGAGATCGCGGCGACAAGCCGCGCGCAAGCCTTGCAGCCATTATATACCGGTCGGGCGCGGCGCGCCCGACGCACCGGCGCTGCTTACCAGTACTGGTACCCGCGCGCCTTCTTCGAAGCGGCAGGCGGGCCGGGCGGTGGACGCGGCATCCTGGCGTTCTCGGTGACGTTTATCTGGGTCGACGAGGCCGGCAATCCGACGGATTTCAACAACGATGGCTATCTCGACACGGCCTTGAACGAGGTGTACTACAACAACACTTTTGGTGATCCGGGTGATGATCGCGCGGGGAACCCGTGGGCGATCGGCCAGCCGCTGCCGGCCATTGACGTTCAGACCGTCGCCCTGCACGAAAACGGACACTCGCTGGGGGTGGGGCACTTCGGGCCGCCGCCCACCGCCGTGATGAACCCGGTGTATGCCGACGTGCGGTTGCAGCCTCTGGGCACCGACCACGCAGCGATCTGCACCATACTCGCCCAGTGGCCTAACCGCTAGCACCGGCTTGCGGGTTGCTGCGCCATCCGGCACCATGGGCGGACTTCAGTCCGCCTGTGGTTTTTTGTGCCAACGGATGCGGCGCGAAAGCCGTTCTAGGGCGTGTGATTTGCTTGGCGGGGAGCGGCGGTGTTGGATGGTCTTGTAGGGGCGACGCTTGCATTGCTGCGGCCCAACCACTACGCGGTTGACCTCGCGCCTCGCCCGGTCCGAGGAAGCCCGGTCCCTGCGCATGGCGCCGGCTTTCCTTCGGTGATCTGATTTGATCGCAACAGCCTCTATACGAATTAGAACGTTTGTGCTATGATTGGGGTGCGCGCGCGGCGCGATCGTGCGGTAAACTTAGAATGCAGCCCGCTTTGAGCAACCCTGCCCGGAGCGCGCGATCGCTGCCGGTATTCTGGTGCTTGAGCTAGACAACACAACCGATGGCCCATTACACACCGCATTCCCACATCCAGGAAATTCTGAGCAACCTGCCGACCGGGCCGGGCGTCTACCAGATGATTGACCCCAACGGCCGGATCATCTACGTGGGCAAGGCCAAGAACCTGCGCAGCCGGGTGCGCAGCTACTTCCAACCGTCGAACTTCGACAGCAAAGTGCAGCGCATCCGCCAGGACACGTCGGACATTCAATTCATCCTCACGGGCGACGAGCTGAAAGCCCTGATCACCGAGGCCGAACTGATCCGGGTTCACAAACCGCGCTATAACATCCTGCTCAAAGACGACAAGCGCTACCCGTACATCCGTGTGACGACCGGCGACCCGTTCCCGACGGTCGAGATGACGCGGCGCATGGATCGCCACGACGGGCACCGCTATTTCGGCCCGTTCACGTCGGCGGGGGGCGTGCGCGAGACGCTGGACGTGCTGCGCCGCGCCTTCCCCTACCTGACCTGCGACCGCGAGATCACCGGGCAGGATGCGCGCGCCTGTCTGTATTACGACATCAAGCTGTGCGGCGCGCCCTGCATCGGCGCGCAGACGAAAGAGGAATATTGGGAGAACATCAACGGGCTGATGCGCGTGCTCTCCGGCCATGCCGAGAGTGTGCTGGACGACCTGCGCCGGCAGATGGAAGCGGCGTCCGAGGCGCTGGATTTCGAGCGCGCAGCGATCCTGCGCGACCGGATGCGGGTCGTGGCGCAGATCTCGGCTCGCCAGCGGCTGGTGGCCGATCTGGACGCCGATCAGGATGTGATCGCGTTCGCGCAGGAAGGCAGCGACGCGGTCGTGCAGATGTTCTTGATTCGCAACGGGCGGTTGGTCGGCAGCGAGTACTTCGCCCTGGAAGGCACCGAAGATGAAGCTGCCGGCGAGATCATCAGCAACTTCCTGATGCAGTTCTACCAGGACGCGACCGACATCCCGCGCGAGGTGATCGTGCCGGAGCAGATCGAAGAGGCGCGCATCATCGAGCAGTGGCTGCGCGACCGGCGCGGCGGGCGCAAGGTCAAGCTGACCGTGCCCCAGCGCGGCAACAAGCGCGAACTGGTCCAGCTTGCCGCACAGACCGCCGTCGAAAAGCTGGGTATTTTGCGCTCGCAATGGGCCAGCGACACGGTCAAGCAGGAAACGGCGCTGCGCGAGTTGCAAGAGGCGCTCGGCCTGCCGAACCCGCCCAACCGGATCGAGTGCTACGATATCAGCACCACGCAGGGCACCGCGATTGTCGCCAGCCGGG
>DYEN01000584.1 GCA_020725705.1 Anaerolinea sp. | reverse complement strand
TGGCCAGATACCCCGTGCGATCCAGCGCGAAGACTGCGCTCTGGTCCGTGCGGGTCCAGGTCGTATCGAACAGCGCGACGATGGGAAACTCCAGCCCCTTGCTGGCGTGCACGGTCATCAGCTTGACCGCGTCCTCGACCTCGACCGCGGCCTCGCCCTCGCGGGCTTCGCGCGCCGTCAGGTCACGAGCGTAGGTGTTGAACGCGCCCAGGCCGATCCGGCCTGAGGCCCGCGCCAGACGCAGCAGCTTCTCGACGTTGCCCCGGCGGCGCGTCCCATCGGGCAAGCCGCTGAGGGTGGCCAGATACCCCGTGCGATCCAGCGCGCGTGCCAGCAGCTCCGCGATCGACACGCGCCCCGCCCGGTCGCGCAGTTCTGCCAGCACGTCGCGGGCGAAATCCAGCGCCGGAATGTCCGCTTCCGGCAGCCAGGGCGGGTCGTCGCCGCTTAGCGCCTGCCACAGCGGGACGGGCGACCCGGAGCCGTCTGGCGTCAGCCGCAGGGCGAGCAACGCCTCGTCGCTGAGGCCGAACAGCGGCGAGCGCAGAACCGCCGCCAGCGCCAGATCGTCGGCGGGGTTATGCAGCGCGCGTAGCAGGTTGAGTAGATCCCAGACTTCCTGACGATCGAAGTAGCCCCGCCCGGCGATCGTGACGTAGGGCACGCCCGCCGCCTTGAAGACATCCTCAACCAGCGGCGCACTGGTCATCGCCTGGAACAGCACCGCCATGTCGCCGTAGCTCGCCGGGCGATAGCAGCCGCCGTCCCGCACGCGGTCCCAGATGGCCGCGCCCTCGTTCACCCAGCGGCGCAGAAGCTGGGCCAGCTCCCACGCTTCCCAGCGGCGCAGCGCGTCCTTGTCGCCGAATTCCGTTTCGGCGCCGTTTTCGGGCGCCCGGATCGCGATCACCGTCACCGGCTGCGCCTGGTGCGGAGCCTGGACGAGATCGCAGGCACGGTGCGCCGTCAGCGGATGGCCGAGCGCGATCTCGTAGCGGGCCGCCGGTCCGCCGCCGACGCGCAGGATCGCGCCGAACAGGTCGTTAAACGCGCCAACCAGCCGCTCGTGCGCGCGGAACGACATCGACAGCGGCAGTTCCTGGCCGCCTGCCCGCAGCAGATCGTCGCGCACCGTGCCGAAAACGCTCACGTCCGCCCCGCGAAACGCGTAGATGCTCTGCTTGGGGTCGCCCACCACAAAGAGCCGCCCGGCGCCTTCGGGTCGATCCACCGCGCACAGGCGGTAGATAATGTCGCGCTGGGCGGCGTTGGTGTCCTGAAACTCGTCCACCAGCACGTGGCGGAACTCGGCGTGATAGCGCGCGCAAACCGCGTCGGAGCGCAGCAGCTCGCGCGCGCCGTGCTCCAGATCGTCGAAGTCGAGCGCGCCCCGCTCCGCTTTCAGGCGGCGGTACTCTTCGGCTGCGACAGCGATCGCCTCGCCCCAAAGCGCCAGCCACGCGAGCGCCTGCTCGTCCAGATCGCCGGGTGGGGGGCCAAGCGCCACCAGCGCGCGTTTGAGCGGCTCGCGGATGCAGCGCAGCGCGTCCTTGCACGCCTGCAGCCTCTCATCACCGCCCCAGTTCGCTTTCGAGCCAACCTTGAGATTGATCAGCGAACTCAGCGCCTCAACCGCCTGCCAGCATGCGTCGTCGTCGCCGGACAGCAGCGCCGGCGTGGCGGCGTGCACCGCTTCCCAGATCGAGGTGAGCTTGTCGCCAGAGGGCAGCTGGTGGGGTTCGATCCACGCCAGCGCCGCACGCCAGTCCGGGTTCGCGCGCAGGTCGCGGATGAGCGCTGCCCGTTCCTCGCGCCAGGCCGCGTGCCAGCGGTCGAGCAACGCGTGAGGATCGCCTGCCAGAGCTTCGGCCACTGCCGCCGCGCTGCCGGGCCGGGCATAGGCTCGCAGCACAGAGCGGACCACGCGCGGGCCGTACTCGCTCAGCAATGCCACCGCCGGCGACCCGCCGGCGACCAGCCGGACAAGCGCTGCATCGAGCGCATCATCGAGCACGATCGCGGCTTCGGTCTCGTCCAGCACTTCGAAGGCGGGGTCCAGTCCGGCTTCGGCGGGGTTGGCGCGCAGCAGTTGGGCGCACAGCGCGTGAATCGTCCCGATCCGCGCCTCGCTCAAGGCGGCGTAACGCTCGAACCAATGGGCGCGCTCGTGCTCCGGCGCACTTACCAGCCGCGCCTCGATCGCGCTACGCACTCGGTCGCGCATCTCGCGGGCGGCCTTCTCGGTGAAGGTGATCGCCACGATGGACGGCAGCGGCCAGTCGGGGTGCGCGTCCAGCAGCGTGATAAACCGCTCGACCAGCACGCGCGTTTTGCCGCTGCCTGCCCCAGCGGTGACAATCAGGTTGCGGTCGTGGGTGGTAACGGCTGCGGCCTGCTCGCTCGTCAACTGCATGGCGCTCCCCCGCGTCACAACCGGCTAGCGCACCCGCAGCGCCAGCAGCACGACAAACAGCACCAGAGCCAACGCCAGCGCGCCCGCTGCCGCCACGTTGCGGCCCATCCAGCGCGCGGACGATCCCGCGCGCACCCGTCTGGGTCGCGGCTGGTAGATCAACACCGCCACAGCGAGCAGCCCCCACACCGCCGCCGTCAGCACGTCGGCGGCCAGCAGGCTCTGCGCGCCGAGCGCCGCAAACAGCACGCCGATGAAGCGCCCGGAGATGATCGCGCGGATGATCTGCAATACGCGGCGCATCGCTCCCTCAGTTCAAGATGACATACGCCAGCATCAGGATAAAGGCGGCTACCATCGCCGCGTAGCCGATGATGCTGCGCCAGCCCCACCGCACGCGCCCGTCCGGCTCCACCGGGTGCTTAAAGAACAGCAGCGAAATCCCCAGCAGCAACCAGGTCGCGCCGTTGAGCAGATATCCGCCCGCCACCCGCACGGCACCGACCCCGCCCACGGCCAGCCCGATGATCTGAAGCCAGCTTATCCGCCGCAGAAGGTCCCGCACGCGCATCGCCTGCCACCTACCTCACCAGACCGTCGATCTCGACGGCGATCTCGGCCACCAGCAGAACAAGCGCCAGCAGCGCCGCCCCCAGCGCCAGCAGATTGCGCGGCGTCGGCTCGAAGCGGCGCGGCTTTCCGTCCGGCTCCACAGATGGGCTTACATACGCGATTAGACTGAGGCCAAGCAGCACCCACACCCCGCCCAGCAGCAGGTCGGCGGTTAGCAGATTCATCAGCCCCACGGCGATGAAGATCAGCCCGGCGAGCTGGATCCTGGTCCACGATCGGAGTCTCATACATCGTCTCCCGGAAATGTTTTGCGACGGCTGGCCGGCGTCAGACGGCACATCGCGCTGAAGTCGCAGGCAAAGGCGCAGCGCCCGCGCGCCATCGGCTTGCTGGGACGGACGGCGAAGAACCCGGCCCGCGCCGCCTTGATATGGGCGTGCACCCGCTGGCGTGCCTCGTCCAGCAGCGCGGCCCCCGCTGCCACCGCCCCGCTACTGTTGCGGGTGCTGATATGCCAGTACAGCCCCCCGATCACGCGCGCCTGTTCACCCCACCCGGCCAGCAGCCGCTGCGCCGCCAGCAGGTATACCAGCATCTGGACGCTGCGCCCCTGGCGCAGATCGTCGTCGGTGAACTTGCTGGAGCCGGATTTGTAGTCGATGATCACCACCGCCTCCCCCACCCGATCGAGCCGGTCGATCACGCCGCGCAGCCGGACCGGCCCGGCGGGGCCGTCGATCTCCACCGGTGGCACGCCCTGCATGCCGAACGGCACTTCCAGGGCGTAGGGGACGCGCGGTCCGCCGCCCACCGCCAGGTTGTCGACCGGGTTCTTGGGGCTGAAGTCTTGCTCCACCAACCAGCGCAGGCGCCGCAACAGGCCTGTCTGCTCCTGCTCCCAGACGGCAGAGGCGTGAAATCCATACTTCTCCGGGGCCGTGGCGAAGACGTCGGCTGCGACCTCGCCCAGCAGCACCAGCGCACGTGGCAGGTTATCCGGCACAATCGCCAGCCCTTCGCTCCGGATGGCGTCGTAAAGCCGCTCCAGGATGGCGTGGTAGATCGCGCCAAGCTGCAGCGGGTCGTGCCCTTCGTCCGGCTCTTTCAG
>DYEN01000583.1 GCA_020725705.1 Anaerolinea sp. | reverse complement strand
CTATGCCGTTGACCTGGGGCCGGGCGGACTGGCACTGGTCGCGGCGGCAGCCGCCGACGAAGCCACGCTGGCCGCCGTCGAGCCGACGCTTCTGGCCGTGATCGAGTCCTTCAGCGCACAGGCGCTCGCCGCGCCGGTCGAAACCGGCAGCGTCGTCTGGCAGCAGCAGGTGCCGGTGAGCGGCGAAGCGTTCGAACCGGGGAACGTCAACGGCTTCATCGACGTGGTTTCCGGCGCGGACGACACGCTCTACGTGCTGGACATGCTGGCCGGCGTGCACGTCTTCACGGCGGATGGTGTCTACCAGGGGCTGCTGGGCGGAGCGGACGCGCCCTACTACTTCGCGGACATCACTGCTGCGCCGGACGGCACGCTGTGGGGCATCGATTACGCCGGGACGGTGACGCAGGTCGCGCCGGACGGCACGCAGCGCGCGTCGTTCTCCATCACGGACGGCGCCGGGTATGCCGTCGGCCTGAACGTCCAGATCGCCGCCGGGCCGGACGCCAACCTGTACATCCTGATCTCGACGCCGGGCGCG
This sequence comes from Anaerolinea sp., assembly GCA_020725705.1. Lineage (GTDB taxonomy): Bacteria > Chloroflexota > Anaerolineae > Aggregatilineales > Aggregatilineaceae > DYGX01. Next base: position 6,845 of record DYEN01000583.1, on the reverse strand, counting down.
GCGGAGAACGAGCAAATCGGGCAGGTCGTCGTCTTCGACCCCGCCGGCCAGCGCCTGCGCACCTTCGAGCTGGGCCGCGCCGATTACTTCTACAGCGCGGCGATCGCCTTCGGACCGGACGGCAACCTCTATGCTGTCGAGAGCAGCGGCGACGGGGGCGTGCGCGTCTTCGATACGCAGGGCGCGCTGCTGCGCGAGGGGTTGGGCGCGTCGGTGCTGTTTATCGGGCCGGGCGCGCTGGCGGTTGCGCCGGACGGCTCGATCTATGTCAGCGCCCCCGCCACCGGCGCGATCTATCACTTCGCGCCGGATGGCACGCTGCTGGGACGGTTCGGATCGTCACAGTTCGATCTGATGTCGTTCGACTCGCAGCAGGAAGCGCATCCGCCCTTTGAGCCGGGGGTCTTCTACGAGATCCCAGGGCTGGCCGTGCTCAGCGACGGGGATGTGGTCGCCGCCGACAGCAACCTGAGCTTTGCCCAGCTTGTGCGGGTGCGCTTCGACTGAGCCGCTGCGCACCCCGGTGATCGAGAGCCGCCCGCGGGCGGCTCTGTCGTGCGCCCTCACGATCAGGCGCGGCGCGGTATAATGCGCCCGATTCGCATCATATGGCGTCCGGCCCGCGCCAGAGCGCCTTCTGGCGCGGCGCTCGCCAGGACTCTGCAAACAAAAGGATAACACCCGCTTATGGCTGCATCAGACCAGGTCGAAGAACTGAATCTCGCCCTCACGCTGGACATCGCCGAGAGCATCGCGCGGCAGGCCGGCGCGATCCTGCTTCACCATTACGAGCGCGCCCGCGAAGCCGCGCACAAAAGCACCGTGATCGATCTCGTCACCGCCGCCGACAAGGAAACCGAAGCCTTCATCGTCGGGGCGCTACGCGACGCGTTCCCCGACACGCACATCGTCGGCGAAGAGGGGGGCGGCTATGGCACGCCTGCCGACCGCACGCCGTATCACTGGTATGTCGATCCGCTCGATGGCACGGTCAACTTCGCGCACCGCATGCCGTTCTTCTCCGTGTGCCTGGCGCTGTCCGATCCGGACCTGAACCCGCTGCTGGGCGTCGTCTACGACCCCCTGCGCGACGAGGTGTTCAAGGGCATTCGCGGGCACGGGGCCACGCTCAACGGGCGGCCCCTGCGCGTCACGGACGAAAGCGCGCTCAGCCGGGCGATGCTGGTCACCGGCTTCCCCTACGATCGCTGGACCAATCCGGACAACAACGCGGCGCAGTTCGGCCACTTCTTGCGGCGGGCGCAGGCGGTGCGCTGTGTGGGATCGGCTGCGCTCGACCTGTGCTACGTCGCCGCCGGGCGCTATGAAGGCTATTGGGAATCCGGCCCCAACCCGTGGGATGTGCAAGCCGGGATTCTGTTCGTCGAAGAAGCGGGCGGGCGGGTTACCGATTACAGCGGCGTGCGCTCGCAGCAGGCTCTGATGGGGCACCAGATCGTCGCCAGCAACAGCCGCGTGCACGACCAGATGATCGCCGTCCTGACGCTGGGCGAAGACGCGCCGCGCCCTACAGGATAAGCGATCTTTTCATCGCCGCAAGTGCCAAGTGAGGAGTCATAGATGAACCATTTGAAGCGTATCTTTCCGCTGATCGCGCTGGCGACGCTGGTCGTCGCGGCACTGGCGCCCGGCCTGGCCGCCGCGCAGAGCGAAAACCCGATGTCGCGCCCTGTGCGCTTCCTGAAGCCCGAAGTGGTCTCCGTGCGCCACCACGACCCCAACGCCTGGATTCAGGGGTTGCTGCTCCACGACGGCGTGTTCTACGAGAGCACCGGGCGCTACGGCGAGTCAACGCTGCGGGCGGTCGATCCTGAAACCGGCGAAGTCCAGCAGCAGATCGAGCTGCCCGAAGAGTATTTCGCCGAAGGGCTAGCTTTGGTGGACGATCGCCTGATCCAGCTAACGTGGAAAGAAAATGTGGCGTTCGTGTACGACCGCGCGACCTTCGAGCAGATCGGCACCTTCGAATACGAGGGCGAGGGCTGGGGCCTGTGCTATGACGGGGAGATCCTTTACATGACGGACGGCACGCCGTTCATCTCCCTGCGCAACCCGGAGACGTTCGAACTGATCTTCAGCGGCGCGGTAACGCTGCAGGGGCAGCCGGTCGGCAACCTGAACGAACTGGAGTGCGTGGGCGATCACCTTTATGCCAACGTCTGGCAGACCGACTACATCTTGCAAATCGATAAGACGAACGGGGTGGTGGTCGGTGTGATCGATGCCAGCGGGCTGCTCACCGAGCAGGAACGGGCCGGACTGGCAGCCGGCGCGGTGCTGAACGGGATCGCCTACGATCCGGAGAACGACGTCTTTCTGATCACCGGCAAGCTGTGGCCCAAGCTGTTCGAGGTGCGCTTCGTCGAGCAGGAACGGTGAGCGCGCCCGGCGACGTCGCGCATGTGTGGCCGATCGGAACTCACGTCCCGCGCCGGAACACCAGCGTCGTCTGGCCGAGCGTAATCGCGTCGCCATCGGACAGCGGCGCAGGCGAGCCGCCGTCGAGCCGCGCGCCGTTGACAAAGGTGCCGTTGGCGCTGTTCAGGTCGGCCAGCGTCCATGAGCCGTCTGCCGCGCGGCGCAGTTCTGCGTGCGGGCGCGAAACGGCCTGATCGGGCAGCGAAATGTCCCACCTTGCGCGGCGTGTGGCGCGGCCAATCGTTACCACCGGAGCCAGCAGCGGGATCACGGTCCCGGTCTGCGGACCGGTGCGGATGGTCAACGTAGCATAGGCACCGGCCTGACCTCGGATCAGCGTGCCGGATGCGGCGGCCTGGGCGTGTTCCTGGTCGGTTACGCTTTCGGAGAACATCAGCACCGGCACGTACAGCCGGATCACGTCTCCCGAAGCTAGGGGAACCGCCCCGGCGACCGGCTGCTCGTTGACGAACGTGCCGTTGGCGCTGTGGTAATCCACCAGCACAAAGACGCCGTCGCGGTCCAGGATCGCCGCGTGCTGGCGCGAGACATGGCGTTCCGGGATGCAAACATGATTGTTAGGGCTGCGCCCGATGGTCACGGTCGCCCCGCGCTCCAGAACATATTCGTGCAGCTCACCCGTCTGCGGATCCTGCCAGGTGAGCTTCGCCAGCCCTTGCCGCAACTCGGTCATCGTCCCCGTCCGGTCGCTGGACCTGCCCTCGTCTGCCGGAAGAGTATAGCTCAAGCCATCCCCGATCCGGAAGCACCACACCCCGATTGCCTCGCCAGCGCCTGACCGGCTCCGGCGCGGGTGCAGATATGGGGGGTGGGGCGCTGCTGTTGCCCCAGATGTAGTACTATTGTGCTATTCTTACGCTTGACGCTACCGAACATTAGTGCTACACTGACTCCAGACTAAAGTTAAAATGACGTTTGTGCCGAGGCGGGAGAAGGCTTGTGACACTCGAATTTGAAAAGGTTGTCCCGCAGGTCGAGCGGATGGGCCGGGCGCTGGCAGCGCGGAACATCACGCTTAGCGAACGCGGCGCAATCGCCTGGGAGATGTTCCGGGCGCTCGATGATCTGGACGCCATCCATGCGCGCATCCAGCTCGCGCGCGACCGCGACGCCGGGTTCCGGGGCGCCGCGCCGCTCCACGAGCCGGTGAACCGGGCCTATCCGCGCCCCGACCCACCCCCGCTGGCGACCATCCTCGCCGCTGATGGCTCGCAGGTCTATCCCAACACGCACGGCGCCGCGCTGTATTACCTGACCAACGTCGGCGTTTTCGTTTACCATCACGGCCTGGACGAACTGCCGGAGCAGCTCACCGAGCCGGTGCTGTGCTACACCGACGCCCTGCTGCACGACGAGCGCGGGCAGGCCATCAGCAACGCCGCCGTCAATGCCCGGCGGACCGTCCATGAGCTTCAAGTCCTGGCGCGCGAGACCTGGAACCGGCGCGGGCTGGGCCGCCCGCTCCTGGCGATCAGCGACGGGCCGCTGCTGTTCTGGGTGGGCAAAGACGTGCCGGACGGACGCAAATTGCAGGACGACTACCTGGCAGCCATGGTCCACCTGCACGACGCGCACACCGCGCTCCAGCAGACGTCCGGTCACTCGGCCAGCACGATCGGCTATGTAGACCGGCCGACCTCGGCTTTCATCGTCAGCCTGGTCTATCTGATGAGCCTGATCCCCGACGAAGTGCGCGCCGCCGCACTGGAAACCAACGGCCCGCTGGAAGGATTGATCGACCAGTGGCTGATGTTCCGCCTGCTGCGGCCGGGCGAGCGCTCGGCGCTGTTCGTCCAGCAGTCGCCGCAGAATAAACGCTACCGCGACCGGGGCGAGAGCTACGAGATCGTCTTCTTCTATCTCAACGTCGGCCAGCCGCACGCCTACCATCTGGCGCGGGTGGAGATGCCCGCCTGGGTCGCCAAAGACCCGGCGCGTGTCGACGAAGTCCACGCCCTCCTGATGTCGCAGTGCGAGATGATGTGGCGCTATCCCTACGCGCTGACCCGGGCGGATGAACTGGCGGTCGTCCGCAGCATCGAGCGCACGCAGCTTGATGAGCTGATCGAAATCGAGCTACGCCGCAATACGCAAACGGTCGAGCTTTCGGAAAAACTTGAGGCAAAAGTGGTGCGGCATGGCCGCAGACGGTATGGTGAGAGGCCACGCGGGTAAGCGTTGGAGCGAGGAAGGCGCGGGTGCCATGCAGGCGACCTGCCGAGTGAGGGATCGAGTATGAACGAGACGACGACACAACAGCCTGTTATCGGGAGCGTCTTACGGGCCAGCACGATGGGCTTTGTGTGCGGAACGCGCAGTCAGGACATCGGGCACCCCTCGTTTGGGGCGTTTGTGCGCACCCAGCACGAACCCGGCAGCGAGACCGAGGTCATCGGCCTGATCTACGCCATCAGCATCGACGACGACCCGCTGGTTCGTCAGTTGATCCTGGCCAACAACATGAACACGGCCACCACCCGCGACCAGCGCGAGAATCGCATGGTCCCGGTCGAGATCAGCGTGGTCAATATCGGCTACATCCAGGCCGGGCGGGTGTATCACAACCTGCCACCCCGCCCACCGCTCAGCCTGGACCCGGTCCAGCTTTGCGACAATGCCTGCATCCAGCAGTTCACGGGGCGGTTCGACTTTCTGCGGCTGGTGCTGAACACCAGCGAGGTGCCAACCGAAGAGCTGGCCGCGGCGGCGCTGCTCCACGCAGCCAGCGCCCGCCCGCCCGAGCAGCGCTACGATTTTCTGGTCGCTGCCGGGCGTCAACTCGCCGGGCTACTGGCGCACGATCTGCCGCGCCTGCAACACCTGCTGCGCCTCATCAAACCGGCGTAGGGCCCGGCGGCGATGCCCCGTGTGGGCATAAGTGTAAGTATCGTGTCCGGACCGCTACCCGTCGCGCCGTCCGGTACAATACAATCTCAATTCGTAATTTGGCCAGTATGGGATATAATTAGAACTAACGTTCTATGCTGTGAGGGAGAGCAATCATGGTGGTTGGCGATACCCTGTTCCCCGATTCGGACCGGCTCGAGGACTGGTTCCCGCGCGAAACGGCGGCTCCCACATCCGGCCTGATGATGGCCGGGCGGCGGCTGGGCGTGGTCGTCGGCGGATCGCTCAGCCGCGGGCTGGACGTCAAGCTCGACCGCGAGACGGTGATCGAGGACCTGGCCGTGGGGCGCTATGTCGTCGTGCGCGGCAGCCACAAGCGCTTCTTCTGCATGATTACCGACATCGCGCTCGACACCACCAATCCCGCCATCCGCAGCGACCCGCCGGACCTGTCCGACCCGTTCCTGCGCGAGATCTACGCCGGGACCGCCGCTTTCGGCACGATCCACGTCGCGCCGATGCTCACCATCGACGAAGACGAGGGCGAGCCGCGCCCGGTCAAGACCATCCCCAGCCACTTCATGCCGGTCGAGATCGCCACCGCCGAGGATGTAGACGATGTCTTTGGGCGCGAGGACCCGACACACTTCAACATCGGCGCGCCGCTGGAGCTGGAAGAGACACAGATCAACCTGGACCTGCGGCGGCTGGTCGAGCGCTCGGTGGGCGTCTTCGGCAAAAGCGGCACCGGCAAGAGCTTCCTGACGCGCATCCTGCTGGCGGGGATCGTCAAAAACCAGGTCGCCACCAACCTGATTTTCGACATGCACAACGACTATGGCTGGGCGGTCAAGGACGAGCACGGCGCGCAGGCCAAGGGCCTCAAGCAGTTGTTCCCGGATAAGGTCGCCATCTTCACCCTGGACGACGAAGCTACCCGCCGCCGGGGCGCCAAAGCCGATCACATCGTCCGGATCAGCTACCGCGACATCCAGCCCGAAGACCTGGCCATGCTGAAAACGACGCTCGACCTGTCGGATTCGATGATCGACGCGGCGTACGAGCTGCAAAAGAAGTGGCGCGACGAGTGGATCGACAGGCTGATCAACGCCGACCCGGCCCTGATAGACGAGCTGAAAGAAGAGCTGTCGTCCAGCATGGCGTCGGTCCAGGCGCTTCAGCGGCGCGTGCGCCGCTTTGAGCGTTTCGAGTTTCTGCGCCCCGAAGTCGTCGAGGACTCGGCTACCGAGATCCTGAACCACATCGAGCGCGGCAAGAACGTCGTGCTGGAGTTCGGGCGCTATGGCAACGCGCTCGAAGCCTATATCCTGGTCGCCAACTACCTGACGCGGCGCATCCACGCCATGTATGTGGAGAAGGTCGAGAAAGCGCTGGGCGACGAAAGCCTGGAGCCGCCTCAGCTTCTGATCACGATCGAGGAAGCGCACAAGTTCCTCGACCCGCTGATCGCGCGCCAGACCATTTTCGGCACCATCGCGCGCGAACTGCGCAAGTACAACGTCACCCTGCTGATCGTG